>CAXMRU010000184.1:0-4733 GCA_964195715.1 Akkermansiaceae bacterium
GAGCCAGCCACCCGTGATGCTGATGTCGCGGAGGGTGCTCTGGAGTGGACCAGGTATGGGCAGATCACGCCAACGGACCCGGAAGCTCGGCCACTCCGTGTCCTTCACGCCACGCTCGTTGAGAGTCGTAAACGTGCGGCGATCCGACGATGAATACTCCAGGTCGAAGTCCAGGCCGAGTGGGAACTGGTACCCTCCCTGGACGGACCAGCCTCGCGTGTCCCCCGCTGCCGAGGCGGTGTCCGCTCCCATCACGCGCATGCTGTTGAAGTTCGTCAGGACGAGTTGGTCCCCGAGATTCGGCGACAGGTCCCGCCGGTCATACGTAGAGCTGAGCGCCTTGCGCCAGTCGATCCGGATCGGGCTGAGGCGGTCCCAGAACGCCCTCAGGCTGCGGGCCATCCCCGTGGCCTCCTGGCTCCCCGCGACGCCGAAAGCCGTCAGGAACGCGTCGGGGCGGACTTCGAACTGGAACGCCAGGTCTCGTTGCATCGACAGGTCCCGCACCAGCGTCGTGTCTCCATCCAGGTCCTGGATGTACGAGACGTTCCGATTCGTGCCGTAGGCGGTGTTCATCGTAAAGTCGGTGTCGAACCAGCTGGCCAGCCTCGGCCGCCATGTCAGGTCCGTGCGTACATTGCGGCTGGTCTCCCAGCCCACGTCGAATCCGAGGAACGTACTGGAGGCCTGCTCGAGCTGCTCCCGCCCCGCGTCCCGCGAGGCACGAAGGGCCGGGTCCACGAGATCGCGGGCAGACTGGAAGTCGAATCCCCATACGATTGACGGGAACGGCTGGATCTGGAATCCTGTGCGCGGCCGGAGCACGTACCGCAAGTCGACAGTCGGAATCACTTCGGCGTCCGTCGGCTGGAATACGCTGGTCTGGAATCGTTTCCGCGCGTCCTCGGACTTGTCGAGATCGGCCCCGAGACTGATCTGGCGAGGCGTCCACCGGAAGCGCGTGCCCTTGAAGTTCTGCATCAGGACGCTCTGCGAAATGAAGTCCGGCAGGGCGTCGATGGCGGAACGCAGGAAACCCGGCACGAGTGGGACGGACTTGTCGATCACCTGCCTGGACCACCCCCCGGTCGCTCCCCATCCGGATCCCTTGGCCTCAGTCTGCGTCGCCGTTCGCGTGCTGCGGCGGTTCGAATATCCCAGGCGCAAACCGTCGATCGTGGAACGCAGGATGGGGCTGGCGGACCGTGTCTGCTTCGAGAGCGCGACGTTCCACCGGGTTTCCGAAAACCCTCCCGTCCGCAGGTTATTCAGTGGAGCCGACAGTACGTCCGTCTGCGGAAGGAAGAACGGGTCTTCGTCGTTGGCCGCGTGCGAGAAGCCAATCGGCATCGCGAGTCCCCATGAGTCAGGCAGAAACTTCCCGAAGTTGAGCGTGGCGCGACCGCCGTAGCTCAACTCGCGAAGGAAAGAGGGGGTCTCGCCCAGCTGACGGTAGAACGGATTCACGCTGTTCACGTTCGCCTGCAGACTAAAAACGTCGGCCAGGTCCACCTGAATCTCCGCCGTGGCCGCCACACCGTTGTCGTCCGGGGCCGCATCGAGCCGCAGGTCGTCGATCCACACCTCTCCCGGGCCGGCATCCACCGTGCCCACGTTCTCGATCCCCAGCGCCATTTCCCGGATCGCGGACAGGTTCGGGGCGCGGGATAGATCGTTGATCACGAGGGCGAGCGTGCTGTCGGCGTCGGGAAAGACGTCCACGTCCCACAGAACGAACGTGGTGTCGCCCGGCAGGTTCGATCCGTTCTGGTTGATCAGTCGCTCCGCCTCGGCCCGGAGCAACAGCAAGCGGCCGAAGTCGATGAAGTCCTCGGGGAGCCAGTCGTCCCGGCTCGGCGTCGCGGGTGAGTCTCGCAAGGAAGTCCGGTACAGATAGAAGTTCTTCGAATCGAACCCCATGCGAATGAAGAAACGCAGGACGCCACCCGGTCCCCAGTCATCTCCCTGGGCCAGGCTCCACGCCCGAAGCTGTCCGTACGGCAGAAAATCGCGCGGGCGATCGGTGAATTTCCGGAATACCTCGATCCGTTCTCCCACCGGCACGTCCGAGAAGACGACGCGCAAGGACTGCTCGTTGATGGTGGCGCTCGAGAGCCGCAACTCGTCCGTTTTGTCGGCCTGCTGGTCGGTGATTCCCGGCGGCGAGATGTAACCCCGGTCCACGGTCGAGATCGGACTCACCAACACCTGCGCGGCGGTTCCGGGCGTGTCACCGATCGGTCCGGTGACGCTTCCTGTTCCCGCCCGCTTGAGCCATGGTGATCCGGAGAACTGCATCCGGCTGAGCAGCACCGTCGCATTAACTGCACTGGTCAGCGTGATCCGGACGTGCTTCACGTTCTGCTGCTGAGCGCCCGTCGTGTTCTCCTCAAGGTCGGGCAGGCGCAGCGGCAGCCGGTAGAGATTGAACTTGAACTCGCCATTCGTCGGACGGTTCAGATAACGCGACGGCTGGGTCAGCGGCACGATGTAGCGGAAGTAGCGCTCATCGGTGTTGAGGAAGTTGTCGCGGTTCAGGTCTTCGCTGTCCTCGGCGCCGTTGTTGTTCGTGCAGTTCGCCCTCGGGTCCCCGGGGGGCCAGGCCGAAGCGTTCGGCTCGGTTCTGCATCCCGTATCCCACAGACCCGTGTCGTCCTGGTTGCCCCACACCCCGACGATCGGGTCCACCTCCTGGTCCAGCTGCCCGATCCCGGATGGGTTTCCGAGGGAATCGGCGACGAGGGCGTCCTCACTGATCGTGCCGATGTCGACGATGAGAGCGAGGCTCTGGTCGGTGTTGTCCAGCGTCGAAGCGTAGAACTCGAGGAATTCGATCGTGCTCAGGTCGACCCCCGTCTGCGACAGCACGGTGGTCATCGAGAACCAGCCGGGCTCTCCGCCTCCAGGAGGATCCTGCGCCGTGAGCCACAGCACGATCTCCCGGGTGCCCGGATTCAGAACGTTGAGCTGCGGATCGATCTGACCGACGAGCAGCGAGCCCCGCAGCGTCCCGTTGTCGTCCCACTGTGACTGCCAGACCATCGACAGTTGATTGCTCAGGTCGGGAAATGGTGGCACGAACCCGTCGCTCGCGTCGGCCCGGCTCACCACCGATCCGTTGCGCCAGGCCCGGGTCGAGAGTCCAAGCCTGATGCCGGCTCCGACTTCGAAGTCTTCCACCCATGTCGTGCCGAACCGGTTGGTCTGCGGACTGGATGCCGCGAGCTCTCCACTAAGACGAACGCGCGACTCCTGGTCCGTTCGGATGCCTGGCAGGCTGTTCACGAATTTGTCGAGGGCGAGCGACGGGAAGTCGAATCGAGCCACGGCACCGCCGAGCGTCACACCGGCGGGCTCAAGGCCGAGTTCGGGGCGAGTGAGGACGGTCCCCTCCTTCTGGAACATCCCCACCATGTCGATCCCCCCATAGTCGCCGATCCGGTACTCCCCCGTGAACCCCAGAATGCTCGTCTTGCCGACCTGGAACAGGGGCTTCTGCTCGAAGCGAACGGCCAACTGCGGGTCCTCTGCACCAGCGAACAAGTCGCCCGGCCTGAGAAGGGTGAGCTGGCCGATGTCATAGTCGATGGTGTAGTCCTCTCCCTGCGTCAGGTCCCGTCCGTTCAGAGTCACCTGCACGCTTCCTGGGCGAATGCCGATAGCGCCGAGGGAAAAAGAGCTCTGTGCCTCGCTGCTCCTGGCACGATACTCGAAGTTGAGCCGGTAGAGGAACGCGGTCTGCCGGTTCTGATCCAGCGGCTCGTCGTAAATCGCGAAATTCCGATCCGAATCCACGAGCGGAAACGGTTGTCCCTCCAGGCTCGGAACTCGCCCTGACTGGATCAGCGGCGGAGTCTTGAAAGGCTCCAATGCCTTGAACACCAGGTAGGCCCCCCTCAGCACTGACGTGCCGGCAAACTCACCGCTCGAGCTTGGACGCCAGACACGCCCGTCATCCACGTGATCGTCCCGTGGCTGATCATCGAGCCCGAAGATCTCGAGGAACGCGTATTCCGTCTGCTCGGCGACCCGGACGACGGGACCCGATTCGAGGGGTCCCTGCGAGACGACGAGCCTGACGCTCCCCCACTCGACGTCGTCGGAACTGGAGATCCGGTAGATGTGATGCATCTCCCGTTCCCATGTGACACCACCCGGGCGATGTGTCTCGGCATCCTTGAACAGCTCGAGCACCGGAAGCTCGCCCGTGCCCGTGTTTGTGAGGTTGCGGTATGTATCTTCTGCGTCGTAGTCGCCGATTGTGTCGCCGCTCGCGGCGATGTAGGTGCCCGCCAGGGCCTCGCCCCGCTGAATGCGCGATCGAATCACGGCCCACAGACCACTGCGGTGGACGATGTAGTCTTCCCCCTCAACCAGCGGCCGGAAGAAGCCGAGGAACTGAACGCTGTCCGGAACCGTCGGATCGTCCTCCAGCGGAGACCGGGCGGCCAGACCCCGGGCCTGGATGATGCCCTCCTGGACGTTCTGCTGCTGGCCTCCAGTCACCACTTCGTGACGGTAGAGCTTCACCGGGGAGGAAGGTCTGAGGTTGGCCGGAACCTCCGTTCCCTCCAGGGCGAGGACATCGATAAAAGGAAAGCCCTGGATCTGCCGGGGATCGACGAGGAAGAAGAACTGGCCGCTCTGATACCCGGCATCGTCCAGTACCGTCTCGATGTCCTGCACGATGGAGCTTTCGCCGCCCGAGCCTCCCATGTCGAGCGTGATGTTCC
>CAXMRU010000185.1:0-2878 GCA_964195715.1 Akkermansiaceae bacterium
TGAAGGGCCGGTCCTGGAGCACGTTGCGACTCGGAATCCTCGGAATCCTGCTGATCTGCGTCGTCGTCAATCTATTGGGCGGACACATTCGGGGACGCCTGGATCTCACGCCGGGCAAGGCCTACACGCTGTCAAACACCACGAAGAGCGTTCTCGGAAACCTGGAGGACGTGGTAACCATCAAATTCTTCGCCTCGCGAGAGCTGCCCCCTCAGGTAGACCTGGTGAAGCGGGACGTGGAGGACCTGCTGGCCGACTACGCCGCGGCCGCGGGAGACAATCTGCAGCTGCTGCGTTTCAGCCCTTCAGCCTCCGACCCGGAGGCTCAGGCCGAGGCCGAACGGATGGGGATCCCAGCCATCCAGTTCAACGTGCTCGGGCAGGACGAATTCCAGGTCAAGCAGGGCTACCTGGGCATCTCGATCCAGTACGCGGACCGGACCGCCAACGTGCCGTTCGTTCGCCAGACCGGCGATCTCGAGTACAAGATGACCAGCGCCGTGCTCGCCCTCACGGATCCGACCCGTAACACGGTCGGCTTCCTTACGGGCCACGGCGAAGCGGACATCGCAGGCGAGGCTTCTGGTCTCGCCGAGACGCTCGGCCAGAACTACCAGGTCACGCCCGTCGATATCACGCAGGACAGCGTGGAGATCGCGGATTCAGTCCGCGTGCTCGTCGTCCAGGGGCCGCAGACGCCCCTGTCGGAGGCCGAGGGCGACAAGCTGCGAGCGTTCCTCGCCGAGGGCGGCAACATGCTGCTGATGATGCAGCAGGTGACGATCGACGAGACACAGATGTTCCCCAGCCCGCAGCCTCACCCGGTGCTGGACGGGCTCTTGGACGACTACGGCGTGGCGATACCCGACGGCATGGTCATGGATCTTCGATCCAGCGGCAGGGTCACCCTGCCCTCGAGCTCGGGACTGAGCTTCGTGGTTCCCTATCCGCTGTGGCCCATCGTCTTGCCGGCCACGGAGCACGCCATGGTCGAGGGGCTGACCGGAGTCCTGCTACCGTGGGCCAGTCCTCTCGACCTTTCCGCAGCGGACACGTCCACGGTCACGCCGCTCCTGGCAACGACCGAATTCGGGCAGCATCTCACAGGTTTCCACCCACTCGACCCGCAGTTCGACTGGAGCTCCGTCGCCACCGACTTGCGCCCGCAGCCGATGGCCGCGGCGATCCTTCCCCGGCTGGTCGGGGATGTGACCCGGAGCGAAGGAGAATCCGCGGGCGGACGTCTGGTCCTGGTGGGCGACGCCGACTTCGCGTCCAATCGATTCCTCGGAGGCGAGGCCGGGAACGTGTTGTTCCTCACGAACGCCGTGGACTGGCTGGCACAGGACGAGTCGCTGATCCAGATCCGATCCAAGCTGCGACGCTCGCCACCCCTGCTGTATGCCTCCGAGAGGATGAGGGACGCGGCGAAGTACGGAAACCTGGTGGGCCTGCCGCTCCTGTTCGTGTTGATCGGTGCGTGGCGCCTGGCGCGCCGGAGGAGGCTGCAGACCGTGAAGTACAGGCCCACGGGAACTTCAGTCGGCCCGGAGAGTGAGGTGGGCGCATGAGCTCGCGTCAGTTGAAGGCGATCTTCGGGGCCCTGGTGGTGCTCGTTCTCGCTTACGCGGCCGTGCAGTTCCTGTCCGGAAACGGTCGTCGTTCCGGTGGCAACGACATCGTTGCGGCCGTGCGAGACGGGATTAGCCTGGTCCGCATTCTGGGACCCGGCGCCGAGGACTCGGTTCGCCTCGAGGAGGCGGACGGCTCCTGGACTGTCAACAGTTATCCGGCCGACAGCGCCCTGGTCCGGCAGCTCAGCGAGGGACTCGACACGGCACAGATCGGGAGACTCATAGCGCGAAGCGTGACCAACCATGCGCGCCTCGGGGTCGCGGAGGACTCGGCCCGGCGTATCGAGATCGGCCCCGCAGGTGATCCGTACGTCGAGTTTCTCCTCGGAGGAGGAGGGCCCGATGGTCGTTACGTCCGATATCCGTCGTCGGACGAAGTCTTCTCCATCCCGGCCGCCTCGATGCGCCTCCTGACACGCTCAGCGGAAGAGTGGCGGAATCGGATCGTCGCGGCGGTGGACACGTCGCTCGTCAGCCGGATCGAGGTGCGCCGCAACGACGAGCCGGCCCCCCTCGAGTTGTCACGGGTCATCGGAGATTCGGCCGTATCCTGGAGTCTCGGCGGCGCCGCCGCCGACTCCGCCACCGTTGACGCGCTCTTGGGGGAATCCGCGAACCTGACGGCCACCGGCTTCCCCTCCGACTCAGTCGCTTTCGCGGTCGATTTCGTCAGCCCTGTCGCCGTGCTGGAAATGTTCGATTCCGACGAACTGGGAGCGGCACCTGCACTGTCGCTGCTCTTCCTCACCGCCCCGGACACGCGCAGTTTCCTGGTGCGTCGCGCGGAAGACCCGCTGGCCTATCGGATCTCGGTTGTCCAGGCGAGGCGGCTGCTGCCGACGCGGGCGCGGCTGCTGTCGGAAGCGACCGAATAGGGAGGCCGCGCCTCCTCCGCGCTGCTGCCGGGCCGATTCGCATTACCTACACCCTCGCCAATGTGTCCCAAGCCGAGCGTTATTGGGACGTCCTGACACACTCGACATCAGTCACCGCGTATCTCGTGTTTCCCCCAATCGGGCTCCTAACACGATAGGGAACAACGGGTTGGACGAGTCCCGGGCGGATGTGGGATTGCGCGGCCGGCACTTTGCCCGTTTCTTGCGTGGGTATTTTCAACACCGAGGCAAGACCTGACAAAGCCCCAAATCAAGATTCCGAGGTGTCGGACTCCGACGCCTGTTCGGGAAAAACTGTTGGTGCAATGTCATTCCCCCCTCTCAGGAGTTGAGCGATGAGGAGACTGC
>CAXMRU010000186.1:0-3153 GCA_964195715.1 Akkermansiaceae bacterium
GGGCGACCTGCCCACGTTCTGGCTTGGGGGCACGGTCATGAACCGTCTCACGCCGCTACGGGTCTGGGGCCCGAGTGGGAGCACTGAGGAGCTCGGAACCGCGCACGCCATGGACTTGATGGAGCAGATGTACGCGTGGGACATCGGGACGCGTTCGGGCGTCATCGACTTCCGCGGCGGCGTGCTCGAAGTCCACGAATTCGCTTTCGATGGCGTCAACGCGGTCATCTTCAACGAGAATGGCGTCGTCATCCGGAGCATTCCGGCGGTTCACGGCCTCGACGGTGCCGTGAGTTTCATCCTCGAGTGGAACGGGCTGAAGTTCGTGTACGGCAGCGATACGATTCCCAACAAGTGGTACGTCGAGCACGCCAAGGGCGCGGACATCGCCATCCACGAGTGCTTCCTGCCGCCCACCCTTCTCGTGACTAAGCAGGGATTCGCTCCCCTGGAAGCTGTCACGGTAGGAACGCAGGGCCACACTTCGCCCGAGCAGTTCGGGAAAGTGATGTCGCTCGTGGAGCCGAGGCTCGCGGTGGGCTATCACTTCTACAACGACTTCGACACCGAGCCGGAGGTCCGCGAGCGGGCCCGCAAGACGTACGATGGGCCGCTGAGTCTGGCCACGGACTACATGGTCTGGAACGTCACGAAGGACGACATCCGGGTCAGGATGTCCGCGATCGACGAAGAGATCTGGCCCAGCCCGGCTCTCAAGGAGAAGCGGGCGCCGGACTTCACCACGGCCGTCACCATCTCGGACTTCACTCGTTCAGGCGCCCTGGGCTTCCCGGAGGTGGTGGGACCGATCTACGACGAGATCAACGAGATCTACGGGACGGACTACCAGCCTGGCTTCAAGGAGTAGTCCGCGTACCTGAAACGTCCTCGGCCAGACGCCCGGACCGTCACTTGCGGTCCGGGCGCTTGTTTCGACAGGCAGGAGTTCAGCATGCACTACCGTCGGTTACAGCTTCTGGCAGCGGCATTCATAGTCGTGTCGTCAGCTCTGGCCCAGCCCGCCCGGGGCCAGGAAGCCTCGGACGATGCTGACCGATGGAACTTCGTCGTCGCTCCGTATCTCTTGTTTCCGCACATGAACGGGGAGTCGAGCGTCCGCGGGAATCCCGTCGAGGTGGATGTCGGACCCGGCGACATCTTCGAGAACCTGGACTTCGGGGCGATGCTCTACCTGGAGATGGCGAACCGGGATTGGGCCATCACGCTCGACGGCCTGTACATGAACCTGGGGGCAAAGGGTCAGACTCCAGTCACGGGCCGCGACGCGGAAGTGGACATGAAGCAGCTGGCCATCCAGGTCAACGGTCTGCGGCGCGTAGCGCCGTGGGCTGAGATCGGGATCGGCGGAAGGTTCAACTCGATCGAGCAAGGCCTGTTCGTCGCGCCCGGAGAAATCGTCCTCCCCGGCATCGACGTCTCCGAAAGGAATAACTGGTTCGATCCCCTGATCGCCGCGCGATTCACGGCCCCACTCGAGAGTAAGTGGCAGCTGGGGATCAGCGGTGACGTGGGAGGATTCGGAATCGGTTCCGACTTTGCCTGGCAGGTCTTCCCTTATGCCGGCTACCGCTTCAGCCGGTTATTCGAGCTCGCCGCCGGCTACCGGGCGATCGGGATGAAGTACGAGACGGGGAGTGGAGACGACTATTTCCTCTACGACATGGTCATTTTCGGACCGCAGATAGGCTTCGTGTTTCATTTCTAGGCAAGCGGGCTGGGGCAGCTTCCATCCTACCGCGCCCCGGCGCAGGCCGGAACGTTTACTGGCATTCAACTGGGGACAGACATGAACCGAATGGGATTGGGAGTAGTGCTGCTGGCAGCCAGCCTCGTGGTCGCGACACCAGCGATGGGACAGAGCAGGCGCGGGACGGCCGGTGTTACCGCCGGTGCCACGCTGGGCGACCTGCAGGGCGGGGTCGTCAACACTAGCTCGCGGTGGGGGTTCACGGGCGGCGTGTTCGGGAACTTCCGGACCAGCCGCAACAGCACGATCGGGCTCCAGGTCAACTACTCGCAGAAGGGCGGCAAGGACCTGGCGCGACTCGACTATATCGAGATCCCATTCCTCGTCGGGGCGGTCATTCCAACCGACAACGACCGGATCAACTTCAACCTCTACACGGGTATAGGCTTGGCCTTCAAGGTCAGCTGCAGCACCGATGAGGGCGTGACCTCGGTGAGCTGCGACAATGCCAAGAGCACGGAGTGGGCCTGGCCGATCGGCCTCGGGATGGGTGTTAAGAACGCCAACGGCGGGATTATCGGGCTGGACGTTCGCTACTCGATCGGGATCTCCGACGCGTTCGACGGATCGGTGGCTCGGAACCGATCGTGGCAGTTCCGGGCGTTCTATGGAGTGCCGATGGGCTGATTGCGACGCGGGGTACAACTGGAGGCGATGGGAAGGGCGACCTCGCTCGGGCGGTCCCTTCTCTCATCTCTGGTGTGAGTTGAACGGCCCTCGGATTTCCAATCCGAGGCGCGATGTGAATCTGTTGCTGAATAGGAAGCTACGGAGTCACTTCGCCCGGACTTTGTCCGACCGCATCCACGACGTGCTCCTGCAAGCCCGTGACCTGCTACAGCGAGCCCAGGCGCTTAGGGAGCAAGCACGCCGCCTGTCGCGGAAGAGCCGAAGAGGATGGACTGTATCCACTGCCGGCCCAGACTATTCCGCTGTGTATTCCTGCTGATTCCAAGGAAGAGATCTTGAAGCAGCTCGCTACACTGAATGTTAGTGCGCGAACACTTGAGACTGAGTCGCCCGACACTATCTCCCTGTCACAGTGTAGCGATCAGCCTCACGACCTCGGCGGTTGGGTCTCCCTGCAGCCGGCTCAGCAGCAGATCCGCTATCTCGCCCCGCGCGTCACCGGCGTAACGCCGATTCTCCTCAAGCCGCGCCACCGGCCCCAGGTCGATCCACTCGGGCTCATCCCTGAGAAACCGGATCGCGTAGATGGCCGCCACGAGGTGTCCGCGGTCCACATGACCCTCGATGGCAAGAATCACCGGATCGCAGAAGGCTTGGTCCAAATAGCCGCGCTCGACCAGGTTCCTCGGAAAGAGCCAAGTGGCAATCCAGTGTCCCTCGAATTGGTACGTGACCAGGGGAGGGAAGTCGGGCGG
>CAXMRU010000187.1:0-3053 GCA_964195715.1 Akkermansiaceae bacterium
CACATGTGCGCATGCTTGGAGCATGGTGATGATACAGTTGAGGAACGTTTCACCGGAGCTCCACCGGAAACTCAAGTCACGGGCAGCCCTCGCAGGCATGTCGCTGTCGGACTATCTGATCGATATCCTTCGGCGCGATGCAGAGCGACCCACGGTCGAGGAGTTTGTCGAACGGCTGCGCAGCCGAGAACCCGTGAAGTTCGAGGAGAGTCCAGCGGACATCATCCGACGGCAGAGGGGACCTATTTGATCGTCCCGGACGCTTCGGTCCTCGTGGATCTCCTGCGCGGTTCGGATGACATGGAGGTCATCATCGACAGACTGTTCGGGGACCGTGAGACCCTGCACGTTCCCCACGTGGTGGATCTCGAGGTCGCCCAGGCTCTCCGGGGATCCCTGCAGCGTGGACAGACGGAGCCGGATCGAGCAGCCCGGGCTCTCGCCGACCTGTCCGATCTCCCGTTGCACAGATATCCGCATACCAGACTGCTGGAACGGGTCTGGGAACTCCGCGCGAGCCTCACGGTTTACGATGCCTCGTACGTCGCGCTTGCCGAGGTGCTCGAGGCACCACTCGTGACGCGCGACGCCCGCCTCGCCCGGGCCGGTGGGCACCGGGCTACCATCGAGTTGATCTGACCGTTGGCAACAAAGGGCCGGCGACCCGTTCAGCGGATCACCGGCCCTCTGCTATTACCCGGCACGCACCAATCCCGGCGCGGCCGGCCCGAGCGCTGGGCTCAGTCGCTCGTCGCTTCGTCCTGTGGCACGCCGCCCGGAGGCATGTGCTCGTTCAGGTAGCGCGTCATGTAGGTGAACAGGTGCTTGCGGGTCCCCGGTCCCTCGAAGATTCCGTGTGACCGGTTCGGATACGCCAGCATCGTGAAGTACTTGTTGTGCTTGATTAGCTCGTTGAACAGCTGCTCGGCGTTCTGGTAGTGGACGTTGTCGTCGCCCGTACCGTGCACGTACAGCAGGTTTCCCTCGAGTCCGGACGCGAAGTTGATGGCCGATCCCTCGAAGTAGTCCTCCGGGTTCTCATCGATGAGACCCATGTACCGCTCCATGTAGATCGTGTCGTAGTTCTCGAGGTTGGTCACCGCCGCTACCGCCAGGCCCGTGCTGTAGATTTCCGGGTAGCGGAACAGGGCATTCAGGGTCGCCCCGCCGCCGCCGCTCCAGCCCCACATCCCGATGCGGGAGGCGTCTACGTACGGCCGCTCGCTCAGCTTGAGGGCCGCTGCGGCCTGATCGGCGCTGCTGACCCGTCCCGTCTTCCGGTACTGGGCCTTCCGCCAGTCGCGCCCGCGCGGGCCTGGCGTGCCGCGGTTATCCACGCTCGCGACGATATAGCCCTGCTGGGTGAGCATCGTGTGCCACCCGAAGTTCCCGAAGTCCCACCGGTCCAGCACTGTCTGGGCGAACGGGGCGCTGTATGCGTAGAAGAACACCGGGTACTTGAGGTTCGGGTCGAAGTCCGGTGGATACATGATCCACGCGTCCAGCATGGCTTCGCCCACGTCGATCTGGAACAGCTCGGTGCGGCCCCGATCGAGTGCAGCAAGCGTCTCATTCAGTCGGGCGTTATCCGCCAGCACCCGCAGGACCTCGTGGTCCGGCAGGCTGACGAGACTCACCACGGGGGGTGTGGTCAGCGTCGAGTACGTGTGGATGGCGAAGCGACCGCCCGGAGCGATGTTGTAGGTGTGCGTACCCGGCTGGTCCGCCGGAGACAGCCGTACCGGATCGCCGCCTTCCAGCCGCACACGGTACAGGTAGCGCTGCGTGGCGTTGTCGGGCGAAGCATTGAAATAGATCCAGCCGCCATCCTCGTCGATCAACTCGATGTTGACGACCTCCCAGTCACCCGACGTGGTCGGATCCAGCTCGCCGCTCTCACGGTCGACGGTGTAGATGTGCCTCCAGCCGGTGCGCTCGCTGATCCACGTCATCCGTTCATCGCCGTCCAGCCAGATCCAGTCGTCGATCGCGTCCAGGTAGGCCGCGTCCGTTTCCGTGAACAACGTGCGCATCGATCCGTCGTCGGCGTCACACAGCATCACATGGTTCGTGTTCTGGTGGCGGTTCATGCGCTGGAGAGCCACCTCGTCGCCGTTCCCGGACCACTCCATGCGCGGGATGTAATTGTCGCGCTCGTCACCGGGCACGTCACACCACACCGTCGCGCCGTCGTCCGCTGGCACCACGCCGATCCGGGCGGCCGAATTGCGCGTGCCGACCTTCGGGTACTGGACCGGGATGGTGAAGGAGTAAACGGAATCCGTGTTGTTGATCATGTCGAACACGCCGATGCCCTCGGCGTCGAGCTGCCAGTACGCGATCGACTCGCCGTCCGGCGCCCAGCGCCAGCCGTCGGCCGGAAGCGGCATGAAGAACTCCTCCTCGTACACCCAGTCGAAGTTTCCGTTGATGATCGTCTCGGACCCGTCGGCCGTGAGTCGCTTCACGTCGCCGGTCGCGATGTTCTCGACGAACAGGTCGTTCTCGCTCACGTAGCCGAAGTGTCCTCCCGACGGGTCGAACTTGCCGTACATGAGGCTCGACTCGGGCCGGTCCGCTCCCATCTGGCGTAGTGTCCCCGTCTCGAGATCGAGCACCCAATAGTCGCCGCGTGAGTTGAAACGCCATACGCGCTTCGAGTTGGTGTAAATCAGGAGCTTGCTGCCATCGGGTGACCACTCGTAGTTCTGGATCCCCAGCGGTCGCGTGGCTCCCTCGGGGACGAGCTGGGCTGCCGAAACGAGCACTTCGCGCTCGCCGGAAGCGGCGTCGTACTTCACCAGGTCGCGTCCGGGTCCGGCCTCGCTGCGCTCCAGCGTCGTGTAAGCGGACCCGTCCTCCAGCCACCTCGATTGACCGGGGAACTCGGGGAAGAAGTCACCGGATCCGAACAGTCGGTCCAGCGTCACTTTGGCGGGGTCCGTCGCCTCCTGCGCCGTGCTCGCGGGCACGATCGCCACGAGCGCGAACACGGCCGCGAGGGTCGGAAGACCGGTCGTCAAACGCTTCAGGAATCTCATCGGGTTACCTCT
>CAXMRU010000188.1:0-1966 GCA_964195715.1 Akkermansiaceae bacterium
AACATCGTGCTCGTGCTCATCTGGCTGGCCGTCGCATACCGCATCGGGCGGGAGTACAAGGAACTCGTCCGGACGGGCCGTCCCCCGGTATGACTTCGGACGAGGGCGCCGTCGCCAGGCTGAGGAGCGAACAGCCCATGATCGCCGTGGAGCTGCGCCCTCCTCGCGCTCGCATCTCTCGCTCCATGAGCATGGACGTGTGGATCGACATGCATCACGCGATGGGCCGGCTGTCTCGCCGGGACACCGTGGTCTTCCTGACGGACAGTGCCACGGGCCAGGAGGAAGAGGAGAACCTCAGGCATCTGTCGGCCAACCTTCCGGCGGACGTGGATCGCCGCCAGGTAGTCCCGTTCCTCACCTGTAAGCATAGTCTCGACTACTGCCGACTCTTCGCGCGTCGGGCCCTCGACATGGGTTTCGAGACGATCACCGTACTGGGCGGCGATCGCACCGGAGGACCTGCTCGCTGCGTTCCGCACGCCGCCGAACTGAGGCGGCAGCTCGCTCGAGATCTCCCCGGGTTGGGGTTGGGAGGCTGGATCAACCCGCATGCGGATACCGCGATGCAGGTCGACCTTCTGGAGAGCCCGGATTTCGCGGCAGACTTCTTTCTCACCCAGATTGTCTCGCATCACAATCTGTCCGGAGTAGAGACCCTCGTTCGCGAGATGCGGCGGCGAGGTATTCAGACGCCGGGCGCGTTCGGTGTGTTCCTGTATCGAAGTGCGCGTCCCCGCACGCTGTCCCACCTGGCCCGCTTCTTCCCGGTGCCAGCCGAAAAACTCACGCGGGAGTTCGAGCAAGGGCTCTCGTCGGTCGAGATATGCGCTCGATCCATTCGAGCACTTCGAGCGATCGGGATCGACAAGGTGTACGTCAGCAACCTCAGGCTCGAGCGCGTAGACCGGTTGTACGTCGAGCTCGTGGAGGCGGTCAACTCTGGATCCGGCTAGTTGGCGTCTTCTTTCCGACCAGGCGGATCAGGTCGGATGGCCTCGATCACCTTGAGTACCGACTCACGACCGTTTCGCGGAAAATTGACCTGAAACCCATCCACGCGGTCGCGGATCGCCTCGCATACCTCCAGAGCAATCGAGACGCCTTCCTCCCGTGCCCCATCCGGGCCCCGCTGCTGCGCGTGTCGCATCCTCTCAACAACTTCTTCCGGCACCTGGATACCGGGGACTTCGTTGGCCAGATACTCCGCGCTCCGCAGTGATACGAGAGGCCAGATGGCGGCGAGGATCGGTATGTGCAGATCTTCGAGCGCGTCCAGAATTTCCAGGAACTGGCTGGCATCGAACACGGGCTGCGTAACGGCAAAGTCGGCCCCTGCGTCGACTTTCCAGTGAAAACGCCGAAGCTCGCTGTCCAGATCGCGGGCTCCGTGACTGAGCGCCACTCCAATCACGAACCGGGTCGGACGACCGATAGACTCTCCTCCGGGATCCAGTCCCTGGTTGAGGTGGTGTACGAGATTCGTGAGACCGATGCTGTCGATGTCGAACACGGCCGTCGAGTCCGGATACGCCCCGGTGACAGGAGGATCGCCGGTAACGACGAGGATATTTCGCAGTCCAGCCGCCGCCGCACCCAGGAGATCGCTCTGCATCCCGAGCATGTTGCGGTCCCGGCAGGTATAGTGGAACACGGTCTCGACTCCGGCGTCCTTCTCGATCAACAGCGCGGCCGGGATCACTCCCATGCGGCTTTTCGCGAGCGGCGTGTCCAGTACGTGGATGGCGTCCGCTCCGGCGTCTCGCAGCCGACGCGACTCGGCCAGCATCTCGACCGGATCCCAACCGCGAGGTGGTATGATCTCAGCGGTCACGAGAAAGCGATCGCTCGCCAACGCGGCTCCCAGGGTGGAACGTTCGGCCAGAGGCTGGGGCTCTTCTCCGGTCTCCCGCGACATGTGCTCCGACACCTGGACGGTGACCGCAGAGGGCGGGCGCGTGAGGTC
>CAXMRU010000189.1:0-2038 GCA_964195715.1 Akkermansiaceae bacterium
ATCCTCGTCGAGAACATGTGGGCGACGCACCCCGACGAGGACATTCGGGCCGAGTGGGCCGCGGTGATGGAGAAACTCGGCACTAGGAATTACCGGATCATCGAAGTCCCGATGGAGGAGGAGTGTCTCACCATCGTGGACGACCCACGCAAGGGCAAGAACATGTTCGCGCTCGGCATCCTGTGCTGGATGTTCGACCGCGACATGGAGCTCACGCGTGGCCAGATCGCGCACGCGTTCCGGAAAAAAGCCCCGGAGGTCACGCAGCGGAACCACGATCTCCTGGATCTCGGGTACTCGTGGGCGGATGCCAACCTGGACGTCCGCATCGACGTGCGGCCCGGTCTGTCGGTCGAGAATACGCTGGTGATGAACGGCAACCAGGCGCTCGCGTATGGCGCCGTAGCCGCCGGCATGGACCTGATGGCCATGTACCCGATCACCCCGGCCACCTCGGTCTCGCACCAGCTGGGCGAGATGTTCTACAAGTTCGGCGGGATGGTGCACCAGGCGGAGGATGAGATCGCCGCCGCGGGCGTAGCGATCGGCGCCTCGTACTCGGGCAAAGTGGCGTTCACGATCACGTCAGGCCCGGGACTCGCCCTCAAGACGGAATTCCTCGGCCTTTCGGTGATGACCGAGATCCCGCTCGTCGTGGTGGACGTGCAGCGGGGTGGCCCGAGCACCGGACTGCCGACCAAGGTCGAGCAGTCCGATCTCCTGGCAGCGATATTCGGGCAACCGGGGGACGCACCGCACGTGGTGATGGCGCCGGCAACGATCGAGGAGTGCTTCCACGCGATGATCACGGCGCGCAGGATCGCCGAGACGTTCCGCACGTTCGTGATCGTGATGACAGACGCCAACCTGGCCACCGGAGTACAGCCGTTTCCACGGCCCACGCTCGATCCGGCGTGGCAGGGCTCGCGTCCGGACATGTCGCCGATTCCGGAAGGGAAGCCGCCCTACGATTGGGACGAGCAGACCGGACTGTCCCGACGCTTCATCCCCGGAACGCCGGGCGGCATGCACACGATCACGGGCCTCGCGCACGACGAGAACAGCAAGGTGGCCTACGCGTCCGCGGTCAACCAGAAGAGCTCTACGATGCGCAGCCGGAAGATGGCCGTGCTGCACAGCACGCTGAAGCCACCTTCGGTGTACGGCGCCGAGTCGGGCGATCTCCTCGTCGTCGGGTGGGGAAGCACGAAGGGCGCGATCGAGGAGGCAGTGGACCGCGCGAGGGAGGAGGGCCTGTCGGTCTCCTCTGTGCACCTGCGGTTCCTGTCGCCGCTGGAGCCGGGCCTGAAGACGATCTTCGGCCGGTTCAAGAAGGTCATGACGGTAGAGATCAACTACAGCGACGAGCCTGACATGCCGTATATCACGGACGAGAATCGACGGCGCGGACAGCTCGCGTGGCTGCTCCGGGCCCAGACGCTGGTGGACGTCGACTGCTGGACGCGTGTGCTGGGCGAGCCCCTGCAGCCCAGGGCCATCCACGAGGTGATCCGCGCCAGGATTTCGAAAGGGGGCGCCGCATGAGCCTCTCCTGCTGCTCGCTGCTCACGCCGATCGAGGACGATCGCGAATTCACGCTCGGTGACTACGAGGGGGCCCCTCCCCGCTGGTGCTCCGGGTGTGGCGACCACTCCGTGCTCACGGCGGCGCAGCGACTTCTCAAGGACGAGCAACTGAAGCCCGAGGAAACCGTTTTCGTGTCGGGCATCGGCTGTTCGAGCCGCTTCCCGCACTACATGAAAACGTACGGATTCCACGGCCTGCACGGGCGGGCCCTTCCGGTCGCCACGGGCATCAAGCTGAACCGGCCGGACTTGAAAGTGTTCGTGGTGATGGGCGACGGCGACTGCGTGTCGATCGGGGCCGGACACTGGGTGCACGCTACCCGGTACAACGTCGACATGGTCGCGATGATGCTGGACAACAACATCTACGGCCTGACGAAGATGCAGACCTCGCCCACGACGCCCCAGGGGTACAAGAGCAACACGCAGCCGCAGGGAAGCTGGCTCCCGGC
>CAXMRU010000190.1:0-1522 GCA_964195715.1 Akkermansiaceae bacterium
GGAAATCTGGCGGAAGCTCGAATCGCTGCCGGATGACAAGGCGTACCAGGTGCTCGACTACATCAACTACCTTCAGTCGCAGTATGGCGCGATGGGGTCCGGGGCCGGCGGGTTTCAGCGGTTCGGCGAGATCTTCCAGGACACCATGCGAAAGCGGAAGGTCCCTGCCACCGCTCTGAAAGAGACGATGAAGGTGATGGGGGCGGCCGACCGGGTGCTGAGCGCGTTTCGCGATGCGGGACGGGAATTCCTGGTCGAGCTGGAAGGTGGGCGTCCCGAGTCCAAAGCGCCCGAACGAGAGGAGACCCCGCCCAAGCCCCGTGAGATAGCCGTCGACGAGTAATCTCGGCCGCAGTCTCGCGCCGCTGCCATGTCCGGCACCTCACCGGATCCTGACGCCAGGTTGACGGTACAACCGGCGTGCTCTACCGTTTCAGATTCGAAGCCGGGGTCGCCGTCCATCCGCTCGACGGAGGAGGAGGCGCGGCTTTCGCCCATCGAGGCGTGCCAGCTCACGTCTCAGCGAGACATATCAGAGCGGGCCGACCGCCATGAAAGACACACGCAAGATCCGCGAAGCCCTCACATTCGACGATGTGCTCCTGGTCCCGCGCCACGGACGCGTCCATCCGGCCGACGTCGTGATCGCCGCACACTTTACCCGGGGCACGCTGCTCGCCGCCCCGCTGGTCTCGGCTGCGATGGACACGGTCACGGAGCATCAGATGGCCATCGCGATGGCGAGAGACGGCGGCATCGGCATCATCCACAAGAATATGCCGATAGAAGCGCAATGTGCGCAGGTGGATCGGGTCAAACGCTCGGAGAGCGGGATGATCCTCGACCCGATCACGCTCGGGCCCGGGTCGACTCTCCGAGAGGCCATGGCGCTGATGAGCGAGTTCTCGATCAGTGGGGTTCCGATCGTCGAGAACGGCGGCCGGCTCGTGGGGATACTGACGAATCGCGATCTGGTTTTCGAGACGGACCTGGACCGGCCGGTGCGGGAAGTGATGACCGCACAGGGATTGGTCACGGCTCCGAAGGGTACGTCCCTGGAAGAGGCGGAGAGCATTCTTCATCGGAACAAGATCGAGAAGCTCCCGGTGGTGGGTGCCGACGGGACGTTATGTGGCCTGATCACCGTGAAGGACATCTTCAAGCGGCGGGCCCATCCGAACGCCTCGAAGGACGACCACGGCAGGCTGCTCGTCGGGGCCGCGGTGGGTGCGGCCCGGGCAGATCTCCAGCGGGCGCGCGCGCTCGTGGATGCGGGCTGCGACGTGGTCGTGATCGATTCGGCGCACGGCCACTCGCAGGGCGTGCTGGACGCCGTGTCCAGGGTCAGGGAGGCGCTGCCGGACGTCCAGCTCGTGGCGGGCAACGTGGCCACGGAGGCGGGAGCGCGGGCACTGGTCGAACGCGGAGTCGATGCCGTGAAAGTAGGGATCGGTCCTGGATCGATCTGTACGACCCGCGTGGTAACCGGGGTCGGGGTACCGCAGATCACGGCGATCACGGA
>CAXMRU010000191.1:0-33077 GCA_964195715.1 Akkermansiaceae bacterium
GCCAGGTCGCGGCGGAGGCGGCCTACTTCGCCATCGAGGTGAGGCTGCGGCGAGCCACGGCTCCCGACGATGTGACGGCCCTGCTCGGTAGCTATGCGGTCGCCCGTCGGTCGGGCACGCCCGAGATCCGAGTGCGGACCGCGCGGTGGGAGCGTGCTTCTCAAACGTTCGGGGGCCTGATCGAGTCGTTCGAGAGCCGCGGCGCCTCGGCCGCTGAGGCTATGATCCGGGCCGCAGAGCTCGCGCAGATGGACCTCGAGTCACCGGCTCTGGCTCGTGGCTGCTACCTCCTCTATGTCGAAGTCGCACCCGACTCGCGCTGGACGGCCAAGGCGATCTACGGAGCACTCAGCGTATCGGATCACGAGCCCGACCCGAACTGGGTCACCGACCGTGGCGTGGCCACCGACGACGATCTGAGGGATCGGCTGAAAACCCTGCCGACGGACGATCCCTATCGACTCGCGCTGGCGGACCCGGCGGAACGTGGGCCGATGGCCGACTCGATGTACGTGCTGGCCGAGGCGGACCTGCAGAGGCGACTGCTCGAGATCCGCATGTTGTTTGATCCAACGGCGGAGGACATCGTCGCAGCCGAGGACTCGATCCCCGTCGCCGGAGACGAGAACAAGGTGGAGTTCTGACGATGGCACCGGTGCGCTCGTGGGGGCGCGTGTTGGAGAACCGGCGGGCAGCCAACGACACTTTCTGGATCGAGCTCGAATGTCCAGACATTGCGGCCGTGGCGAACCCCGGGCAGTTCGTGATGATGGGGACCGGGCTCAGCGACGTGGCGGCTCCCTTCCTCCCGCGGCCGTTCAGCATCGGCGCCCGCGACATGGATGGCAGGCTCGGGTTCCTCGTTCGTGAGTTCGGTGCCGGGACACGACGGCTCACGCGGGTAAAGCCAGGGGACGAGCTGCTCATCCTCGGTCCCCTCGGTCGTCCGTTTCACATTTCGCCGGATCGGGCGGTGCTGTGTCTGGCGGGCGGTGTGGGGCTCGCCCCGTTCCTGTTCGTCGGCGCCGAGGCGCGGCGTACGGGGTGCGAGGTGCGGATCGTGTACGGCGAACGGTCAGGGGATCGAGTCTTCGATCCTGAACTCGTTCGCGAGATCGCGGGCGTGGATCCGGAGCTGCGGACGGAGGACGGCTCGCTGGGCGCGCGCGGACTCGTGATCGACGACCTGGACCTGGGCGACCGTCCGCGGCTCCTGGCCTGCGGCCCGGATCCCATGCTGCGCGCTTGCGTCAGGCTTGCCGCCGAGCACGATCTTCCGCTCCAGGTATCGGTCGAGGAGCATATGGGCTGCGGGGTTGGAACGTGTCAGGGCTGCGTCGTGCTTTCGGCCACCGGAGAGTGGATCAAGTCGTGTATCGAGGGTCCGGTGTTCGACGCAACGGAACTGACATGGCAGACCTGAGCCAGCGCCTGTTCGGTGTTGATTTCCAGAGTCCCGTGCTGCTGGCCTCCGGCACGTGCGGCTATGGGGAGGAGTACGCCGACCTGATACCTCTGGAGCGGATCGGCGGTCTGGTGACGAAAGCCGTCAGCCTGGAGCCACGACAGGGGAATCCTCCCCACCGTGTGGCCGAGACGCCGGGCGGGATGATCAACGCCATCGGGCTGCAGAACGTCGGGCTCGATCGGTTCCGGTTGGAGAAGCTGCCGTGGCTTCGTGAAAACCTGCATGACGCCCGCGTCCTGATCAACGTGGTCGGGCACTCCGTCGATGATTTCGGAGCCGTTGTCTCGGGCCTGGACGGCGAGGAGGGATTCCTCGGGTTCGAGATCAACGTTTCGTGTCCCAACGTCGCAGACGGGACGATGTTCGGCACGGACAAGCGGGCCCTTTCCGACCTGGTGACGCGGCTGCGGTCACTGACGGAGCGGCCGCTGGTCGTGAAGCTGACGCCGAACGTTCCCGACATCGATGCGTACGCGAGGATCTGTGAGGAGGCGGGCGCCGACGGGCTCAGCGCGATCAATACGTTCCCTGGCATGCTCATCGACGTGGAGCGGCGGAGGCCCGTCATCGGGAACGTGAGCGGCGGGGTCAGCGGACCGGCGATCCTCCCGATGGGAGTGTTCCTCACGTGGCGCGCCGCGGCTGCCGTTTCCATCCCGGTAATCGGCATCGGGGGCATCCGATCCGGCGACGATGCCCTCCAGTATATTCTCGCTGGAGCCTCCCTGGTGCAGATCGGGACGGCCCTGTTCGTTGACCCGTCGGCCCCGGTTCAGGTGCAGGAAGACATCGAGGCCTACCTGCGGCGTCACGGCGTCGAGCGTCTGTCCGATCTGGTCGGCGCGCTCATCCTGCCGGAGCGAAGCTGATGCACGAACAGCGGGTCGAGACCGGCACGGCCGGGGGTAACACTGTCCCCGAAGTCATCGTCGCGCTGGATTATGCCGATCCGGAGCCGGCTCTTGCGCTGGTGGACCGCCTGCCGGAGGGAACCTGGTACAAGGTGGGGCTCGAGCTGTTCACGCGGGCGGGTCCCCCCGTGGTCCGTCGCCTCGTCGATGATGGACGTCACGTGTTCCTCGATCTCAAGCTCCACGACATCCCCAACACCGTGGCGGGTGCAGCCTGCGCCGCTGCTGCGATGGGCGTTCGCCTGCTGACGCTCCATGCGTCGGGCGGTGAGGCGATGCTGCGCGCCGCTGCGGACGCCGTGGCAGGCGAGAACAAGGCGTCGGACACGGACACCCGTCTTCTCGCGATCAGCGTGCTCACCTCTCTGGATGACGCAGCGCTCTCGTCCGTGATGGGAGAGGCGGCGAGCGTCGAGCAGACGGTCGGCCGCCTCTCCGGACTGGCCCGGGAGAGCGGGGTCGACGGCGTGGTGTCGTCGGTCGCCGAGTGTCGGGCCATCAAGCTGGCGTGCGGTCCCGGATTCCTCGTCGTGACTCCCGGTATCCGGCTGGCGGGCGAGGACGTGCAGGACCAGCGACGGGTCGCCACACCTGCAATTGCGCGCGCCGCCGGCGCCGACTTCCTGGTGGTCGGACGTTCGATCACACGGGCCGACGATCCAGTTGCTGCGCTCGAGCGGATCCGGGCTGAGGTGAGCTGATCCGGTCCGCCTGAGGCTCCGCGAAACCGTATCGTCACAACTAGCGTACGAGCATCTGGAGCCGCACAGTGCGTGGTTCCCAGGTCTTCCATGCCGAAAGGAGTCGCACAAGATGCTCGCGTTCATTCTGCACCTCGTCGTGTCGGCCCTGCTGCTCATCGTGGTGGCGAAGATCGTGGACGGCGTCGAGGTCGACGGATTCGGGTCGGCCCTGTTCGCCGCGGCGGTGCTGGGGCTGACGAACGCCTTTCTCGCACCCGTCGTGGCATTGCTGGCTCTCCCCATCGGCATCCTCACGTTAGGTCTACTGTGGTGGCTGGTCCGGTGGCTGATCAACGCGCTCATGCTGTGGATCACGGCCGCAGTCGTGCCGGGATTCAAGGTGAAGGGCTTCAGCTCCGCATTCTGGGGAGCCGCTGTCCTGACGCTCGGAAACCTGGTTGTAAGCTGGATTTTCTGACGGGCTGACCGCCGGGACGTCGTGAAACGGTCGTTGCACCTGCGTAGGGGGACTCAGGGCCGCTCGGTCAGGGATGTTCAGCAGCCTGCCACGAGGCGAGCCGGCGCTTGACGTCGGCTCGCACCTGCCGCGCTGGGGACTGAATCACGAGACGGTTGTAGAAACTCGCCCGACCCATGGCTTCACCGACGATCGCGGCGCCGAGCGCCGGAGTCCCGAGCGGCGTTCCGCCCCACGCCCACGCGGCAGCCGGGACGGCGAGCCCGAGCACGAGCCTGGTCACGATGAACCAGAGCGGCGACCGCGTCTCCGAGTCGTCCGCGTCGTTCGGCCGCCTGCCGACCGTCTCCGCCGCCAGCTTGAGCGCCCAGGCCGGTGCGGCCAGCAGAATCAGGCCGGAGAACAGGCCTGCCAGATAGAGACCAGTCAGAAGCGCTCCCCCGCTGTCCAGCACGGGATTCCTTCTCCGGTAAACCGGCCGATACACCTGGTCGATAGCCACCAGAGTGAACGAGCCGACAAGCCACGCCGCCAGCGTGAGACCGCCGGACAGCCGATCGCCCGCGACCAGGGCTGCGGTACCTGCCACGGCGAAAGCCCCGAATCCGATTACCTCGCGACTGAGCCAGGAGCCGCGGACGTTCAACACGGCCCTCCACGCCCTCGCCGGCCGGCCGAGATGCGCAAGACTCAATCCCCCCGCCAGCGCGGCTGCGGTGGCGAAGATCGCAGGATGAAGGCTCATGGCTCCGCTCGCCGAGGCCGTGAAGGTGGCGAACATCACGATGACGAGAAATGTAAACGCGGCCAGGGACCACTCCGCTCCGAAGGTGATCACCGGCTCCACCTGGTGTGACACCGCGTGTCCGACAGGCACCAATGGGGCAGGGAACGCCGCTTGCGGTGGGGGCTCCGCCCTTCTCACCCGTTCAATCCTGATGGCCGGTCCCAGATCGGTCCGGGGAAATCCCTCGACCGGCGTGCACAACTCCGCTGATGGGAGACTGGCGAAGTTCAGCGCCCCGGTCGGGCACAGGTCCGCGCACGCCGGCCCGAGTCCGTCCTTCAGCCGATGCACGCAGAACGTGCACTTGCCCATCACGCCGCGCTCCGGCTCGAACGTGGGAGCGCCATACGGACAGACCCAGGAGCAATAGCGGCACCCGATGCAGCGGTCAGAGTCGATGAGGACGGCTCCCGTTTCCTCATCCCGGTGATAGGCGAGTGCCGGACAGGTGTGCATGCACGCCGGCTCGGCGCAGTGGTTGCACGCGAGCGACAGGTGGAACAGGGGAATTCCGGGAAAGGCCTCCTCGTTGAACGTGACGACCCCGCGCCAGCTACGATCGGGTCCGAGCTCGTTCTCGATGGAGCAGGCGAGCTCGCACGCCTGGCAGCCCGTGCAGCGATTCGGATCGAAAACGAATGCCGACGGCATGTCAGGCCAGCTCCACTTCCACCAGGTTGTCGTGGAACGCCGCTCCGTGACCCATGTCTGTCTCGCGTCCCGCGGAGCAGAAGTTCACGGTCCCTCCCTCCTGGATCCACCAACCGTTGGTCGCGCTCACGCAGCCCGCCTTCAGCCCGTAGTCGAGGCGGGCCGGGAGTCGGAACTCCCCGCGGTCGTTGAACACACGCACGATCGAACCGTTCTCGATTCCACGGGCCCGGGCATCTTCGGGGTGCACGTGCACGAGCGGGGCCGGGTCGAGCCGCCGGATCATCCTCAGATTCCCGAACTGGGAGTGAATCCGGTTCTTCGTGTTCGGCGTCATCAGATAGAGGGGGTAGGGAAGATCGCCGGTGCCGCTGCGGACCGACTCCTCGGATTCCGAGTAGCCGGGCAGCGGATCAACTCCCCACAGCTCTCTCGCTTCATCCGACCACAACTCGACCTTGCCGGACGGCGTGGGGAACCACCCTCCGGCGAACGCTATCTCCTCGTGGTCCGGCGGGAAGACCGGTCCCTCCCGGAGCCTGTCCAGGCTCAGGCCCTCGAACGGAGCGAGCCTGTGTTCGAGGAACGACTCGATCTCCGCATCCGACGGTCCCGGCACTCTTCCCTCCAGCCGAGACACTTCGATACCCAGGCGTTGGGCGAGGAGCCAGTAGATCTGGGTCTCAGGCTTCACATCCCCGGGAGGCTCGATCACCTTCTGGCGCAGCTGCAGGTACGGGTGCCAGTAGGCGCCGATCACGTCCGTCTGCTCGAACATCGTCTTCGCCGGAAGCACCAGGTCAGCTTCCCTGGCCGTGTCCGTGAGGAACTGGTCCACGACCACCCGGAACTCGAGCGCCCGCAGGGACTCGAGCACGACGTTGGTCTCCGGATTCTGCGTGACCGGGTTCCCTCGCTCGATCCAGGCCATGCGGAGCGGTGGGTCTGTCTGGGCCCGCATGTCCCGGCCGAGCCGGGCCGTCGAGATCGAGACACGCACGACGCCGTCGGGGCGCTCGGGCGGGTAGCAGGCGAGGGGATCCCTCACCTCGTCGAAGATGTGACTCTGCAGGTTCGCGTATACCCAACCGGCGCCGGGGCGCCCGAAATTGCCGGTGATCGCCAGCAGTGCCAGGATGGTGCGCATCGTCTGGCCGGCGTTCGTGTAGCGTTGCATGCCGTATCCGGCCGTGATCGTCATGGGCCGAGAATCGCCGATCCACGTGGCCAGCCGACGGATCTCGTCTGCGGCCACATCCGTGATGTCCGACGCCCACTCGGGAGAGCACTCCGACGCGAGAGCCGAGAACTCAGGGAATCCTGCCACGCTTTCGCGTATGAAGTCGTGGTCGACGGATCCCGTTCGGATGATCTCCCCGGCCAGCGCCAGGGCCAGCGCGCCATCTGTCCCGGGACGGGGACGGATCCACATGTCAGCGGACTCGGTGCTCTCCGTCCGGCGCGGGTCGATGACCACGAGGCGGCCCCCGGCCTCGCGGGCCTCCTGGATGAAGGGCATCTGGTGGATGTTCGTCTCGGCTGCGTTCTTGCCCCACATGAGGATCAGCCGGGCCCGGGCTATGTCCCACGGAACGTTGTGCCGGTTGTCGCCCAGCGTCAGCCGTGTTGCCTCCAGCCCGGCCGGCCAGCACAGGTCTCCGTACGTCGTGGTGCAGCCGCCGTACAGACGCCAGAAATCCAGCCCGACCCCGTTCAGGATCCCTTTGGTCCCGCTGGCCGCGTAATAGAGAAGGCTTTGGGGTCCCGTCTCGTCTCGCAGCGCGATCAGTCGCTCGGCGATCTCGTCGAGAGCGGCATCCCATCCGACTGGTTTGAAGTCGCCCGCGGTCGTGCGCCGAAGCGGAGTGAGGATCCGATCGGGTGATCGAACCCGTTCAACGTAGCTCAGGCCCTTCAGACACACGCCCTCGGGGGTGGCCCGGTTGCCTGGATGCGGCTCGATTCGCCGGATCACGCCGTCCTCGACGTGCACACGCATGCCGCACGTGCTGTAGCAGTTTCTCGGACAAGCGGTCGTATGCACCGACATGAGGTCCTGGTCTCCGGGTGCGGGGTGCCGAATTACGGCCGTCGCTCATGGTGCGCTGGATGAGCGGGGCGGGTCAACCCGCGGCCACCCATGATTATTCAGCGACCTGCTAAGTCTCTCAGCGACCTGCTGTCCGCGCGAGGCGCCGCGCGAGGAGTCCATACACCAGGATGTTGAACGCGACCAGGGCAAGTCCGAGCCAGACGTGCATCGTCTCCCAGCCGGAGGGATACACGATGCGGCCCACGTAGTGCTCGATGAAGCCACCCCGGTATCCTTCCTGGCCCGCCAGCAGGCGGAGGCGCTGCTCGAGCGGAGTCAGGGGGCACACCCAGCCGACGAGCTCGATCGCCGCACCGTACAGCAGACAGGGAAGGTGAAGGAAGGACAGGCGAGGCCAGCGAAGCACGGCCAGTCCGCCAACGGACACGAACAGAAGGAACGCGAAGTGAAGAGCGAGGATCAGATCTGCCAGCCGGGCGTACAGCACTTGATTCCTTTTTCCTGTCTCGGCCACCTGATGGGCCGCTAAGTGTCGGCTACCGCAACTTACAGCGTGGTTGTCCGGCGGTCCCGCGTCACCGTCGCCGGGGCCCATCCCGAAACCGCGATGCCCGCCGGCCCGTAGAGCAGGTTGCTGATGAACCCTGGCAACGGTCCTCGGGCGAAGGTGGATCCATCCAGGCTTCTTCCGGTAGAGTATGTTTGGTATCCGGGAGGGATCACCGCATGAAAGCGATTCGTATCATCAGGCCAGGAGAGCCCGACGTACTCGAGCTTGCCGACCTGGAAGAACCGGTTCCAGGACCGGGGCAGGTGCGCGTCGAAGTCTACGGGACCGCTCTCAACCGGGCGGATCTGCTCCAGCGCCGGGGCGCGTATCCGGCCCCTCCCGGTGTCCCCGCCGACATACCGGGCCTCGAGTTCGCGGGTGTCGTTGAAGGTGTCGGCGAGGGCGTGGACGAGTCCGCTGTCGGATCGTGGGTCATGGGTCTCGTGGGTGGGGGCGGGTACGCCGAGATGCTGATCACGGATGCCAGCCACACGGTGCCGATGCCGCAGGGCCTTCAGTTCGTCGAATGCGCCGCCGTTCCCGAGGCCTTTTGCACTGCCTACGACGCTCTGGTGCTTCAGGGAGGCCTGCGGGAGGATCAGTCCGTTCTGATCCATGCGGCGGGCAGTGGCGTGGGCACTGCCGCGATCCAGATCGCCCGTGCTTTCGGGGCGTCCCGGGTATTCGGAACTGCGTCGGCCGGCAAGCTCGAGCTGCTCGAGGAGAGGGGGCTCTCGCTTGACGTTCCTATCGATTACCGCAAGGAGTCATTTCGAGACGTAATCCGCCGCGAGACCGACGGGAAAGGCATCGATCTGATCCTGGACCTTGTGGGGGCAACCTACTGGACGGACAACATCGCAAGTCTGAAGACCTGTGGCCGCATCGTTCTGGTCGGTCTGGTCGGCGGCTCGATGGCGCAGCTCAACCTGGGTGTCTTGCTGCGCCGACGTCTGCACGTGATCGGAACCGTCATGCGATCGCGAAACGCGGAGGAAAAGCGCGCCCTGGCCGAAGCAGCCCGTGAGAACCTGCTGCCCCGGTTCGAGTCGGGCGAACTGTTTCCGGTTGTGGACCGGGTGTTCGATCTGCACGAGGCGGCTGAAGCGCACACCTACATGGAGGACAACCAGAACGCGGGCAAGGTAGTCCTGCGCGTCCGCAGCTGACGTTCCAGCTCGGTTGCTGTCCATCGTTCCGGCTCAGTCGCTACCGGTCGTTCCTGCTCAGTCAATACCCGTCGTTCCGCTACCCACGCTTTCCGGTTCGAGGCTGGTCTCCGTGCCGTCTACCACTGGCTCCGGGTCGGGCAGACCGATGTCCTGCAGACCCACGATACCTTCCTCGAGCCAGGCGAATTCTCCGTCCAGGATCTTTCGCGCCGTCCGGTACATGGCCACGTCGTCGTTCGAGCGCATGTCCCGGAACAGGCCGTTCACACGCCGCCTCGCGGCTCGGCAGAACAGGTCGGCCAGCTCGATAGCGTGTGCCGAATGGGGCCGGCCCGTGCGGACCAGCATCTGCACGCGAGAAACGACCGCAGCCATCGCGAACAGCTCAGCCCCGATGTCGACTCCGCGGAACAGGAGCATCTGCTTTCGCTGCAGTCCGGCGCCGTGCTTCACCATTTTGTGGAACAGAGTCCGCGCCAGTTTCCGGGACTTCCGCTCCACGAACCGCACGTGGCCGGCGAGTGGACCGAAGCGGCTGAATCCCGCGGCCCTGGGAATCCACTGCCTGGGGTACCAGAGGGCGTAGAAGCCCAAGACCTTCGGTAGCAGCTTGAGTTTCTGCCCCGCGCTCAGATCGCCCTCGACCAGGGGGCCTGCCACCTGCAGGTGGCGGTCCACGGCCTCCCTGGCGATGAACAGGCGCATGATCTCGCTCGAGCCCTCGAACAGCCGGTTGATCCGGAAGTCACGCAGCATGCGCTCGGCCGGAATGGGCTTGTCCCCACGGGCCAGCAGCGAATCCGCCCGCTCGTACCCCCGCCCACCGAGTACCTGGACCATTTCGTCGATGACGGTCCACCCGTACTCCGTGTTGTAGAGCTTGGCCAGCGCCGCCTCGAGCCGGATGTCGAACTCGCCCCGGTCCACCATCAGCGCGGAGAGCTCCGCGACGGCTTCCATGGCGAGGGTCTGCGCCGCCATGAAAGAAATCTTCTGGGCCACGGCCTCGTGTCGTCCCACGGGCTGGCCCCACTGCACCCGCTCGGCTCCCCATTCGCGGGAGAACTTGAGCGCGGCCTTACCACTGCCTACTGCGACGGCCGGAATTGAGAGGCGGCCAGTGTTCAGAGTGATCAGGGCCAGCTTCAGGCCCCGGCCTTCATCCCACAGGAGATTCTCCACCGGGACCTTCACATCGGTGAACCGGGGATTGGAGTTCTCGATCCCGCCGATTCCCATGAAGTGGTTCCGCTCGGTGAGATGCTCCACACCGTCCCACTCCGTCTCGACGATGAACGCGGAGATCTTCCGGGTTCCGGGATGACGGGCCATCACGACCAGGAGTTCGGCGATCGAGCCATTCGTGGTCCACAGCTTGTCGCCGTTGAGGACGTAGTGCGTGCCGTCTTCGCTCAATTCGGCCGTGGTGCTCAAACGCGCCGGGTCGGACCCGACGTCCTCCTCCGTCAGGGCGAAGGCGGAAACGGCCCCGGCGGCCAGACGCGGAAGATAGGCGCGCTTCTGCTCCTCCGTCCCGAACATCTTCAGCGGCTGGGGAACCCCGATGGACTGGTGTGCGGACAACAGCGCGACGATGCTGCCGTCGACGCTCCCGATCATGGCCATCACCTGATTGTACTCGGTCTGGCCGAATCCCAGTCCCCCGTATTCCTCGGGGATCTTCATGCCGAAGGCGCCCATGCGACGGAGCTCGTCGAGAACATGCTCGGGGATCTTCCGGTCCCTGTCGATCTTCTCGGAGTCCACCGTGCGCAGGAAAGACCGGAGTTCCTCGAGGAACGCTCGACACGTGTCGCCGATGAACTCGTCGGGATCGGGATAGGGATCGATCAGGTCGAGACGGAAGTCGCCGAGGAACATGTCTCGGACGAATGTGGCCTTGTCCCATTTCTTCTGTCGCGCGGCCTCCGCCACCTGGCGGGCTTCCGTTTCACTGACCTGTACGCGGTCTCGCGGTGTGTGCTTCTCCGAACCGGACATGGCTTCGCTTCCATTCTGGCGCCGGCAGGAACCGGTCACGCCCAATAACGTTTTCGAACCCGGGAAGCCCTCTGCGGACCCGCGGGTCTCGCGGAGGGGACTTGAAGCGTTCCTGCACCAGAGAAAGTATATCACGAGGCGTGGGGGTTCCGCTCGCGCCGGGCTGAACGGACGGTTCGGGTCGACGCCACCGCGCCCCATTGTAAACTGGCGCACCGCGCGAATAGGTTCCCGACCGTGGCTCGGAGACTGGGCTCTGTAGAGAGGACGAGGGAGAGGATCAGGGTGAGGATCAGGGAGCTGGATCAAAGTCCCGCTGCGCAGGACGGGCGAGTGCAGGACCGCGACGCGATCATCGACGGCCTGGCCAGGGTTCGGCAGCGGACGCTGGACATCGTTTCACCGCTTTCCGATGCCGGCATCCGGATGCAGCACTCGCCGATCATGAGCCCGGTCATTTGGGACCTGGGGCACATAGCGGAATTCGAGGATCTGTGGCTGGTCCAGCGACTGGGAGAGGTGTCGAGTGAGTCGGCGCTGGCCGATGCATACGACGCCATGCGGACTCCTCGATCGGCTCGGGGCGACCTGGACCTTCCGGATCGTGGCGCCACGTTGGACCGCCTGTCCCGTGTCCGCGAACGCGCTGTTGCACGGCTCCGCGAGTTCGACCTGGCGGGCTCCGACAACCGCCTGCTGGAGGATGGCTTCGTGTACGGGCTCGTCCGCGAGCACGAAGCGCAGCACCAGGAGACGGTCCTACAGACCATTCTCCTGATGGAAACTGACCCGTACGCGCCCGTCCGTCGGGAAAATCCTCCGGGATCCGAGTCGATGTCGGCCGGTCAGATGATCCGCGTCCCGGCCGGCGAGTTCGAGATGGGGGCGCCCGGTGGGCGGTTCTCATACGACAACGAGCGGCCTCGCCACACCGTCGCGACGGACGAATACGAGATCGGGCTATATCCGGTGACGAACGGCGAGTACCTGGAGTTCATCGCGGCCGGGGGATACGACGAGCGGTCCGTGTGGTCGGATGAGGGCTGGGCCTGGAAGGAAGAGGTTGGGCTGTTCGCCCCACATTACTGGCGACTGAAGGCGAATCCGGAACCGACATCGTCGCTGGCCGCCGCTGAGGGTACGCGTGCCGCGGGGGCGCCGGCCTGGGAGCGCGTGACCTCACTGGGCTCCGAGCCCGTGCGACCGACCGATCCGGTGGTCCACGTGTGCCACTACGAAGCCGAGGCGTTCGCCCGGTTCGCCGGTTGCCGGCTCCCCACGGAAGCGGAGTGGGAAAAGGCGGCGGCGTGGGATCCAGATAGCGGCGATTGTCGGCGGTACCCCTGGGGATCGGATCCATCGACCCGGGAACGCGCCAATCTCGACGTGCTCGCTTTCGGCGTCGCGGAGGTCGGTGCTTACCCCGCCGGTCGCAGCCCCGTCGGTTGCGAGCAGATGCTCGGAGACGTGTGGGAGTGGACATCCTCCCGCTTCGCGGCCTATCCCGGGTTCGAGCCCTATCCGTATGACGATTACTCGGCCGTGTTTTTCGGCCAGGACTACGTCGTACTGCGCGGATCATCGTGGGCGACCGACTCCGGGGTCGCACGCAACACGTTCCGCAACTGGGACTACCCGATCCGCAGGCAGATCTTCGCCGGGCTGCGTCTCGCTCGGGATGTCGAGGCTTGAGTCACATGGAAGCTGGCTCCCAAATCGTCCTGCGCAACCTGTTGAGGGAGAACGCGGGTCCGTTCGATCTCAGCGGCGACGCGCGAGTAGGCTTGTCCGCGTCTCCCAAGACCATTCCATCCAAGTACTTCTACGATGCGAGGGGATCCCACCTGTTCGAGATGATCACGCGCCTGCCCGAGTACTACCTGACCCGGTCCGAGACCGAGATTCTCGAGCGGGAGGCCGGTCGTTTCGTAGAAGCGACGCGGCCACGCGCTCTGGTCGAGTTCGGATCTGGAGCTGCGCGCAAGACCCGCCTCCTGCTCGACGCCATGTTGGAACGGGATCTTCTCGAAGGATACGGGCCAGTGGACGTGAGTGCCGACGCATCCCGGCACGCCGCCGATGCCCTGATCCTCATCTACCCGGATCTCAGGGTGGAGGGCGTGATCGGGGATTTCGAGCATCCACGGGACCTGCCTTTCGCGGGGCGCCCCCGATTGATGGCGTTCCTCGGCTCTACGATCGGCAATCTCGATGAGATCCAGGCGACGAGATTCCTGCGCTCGATCCGCGCCGAAATGACGGATGCAGACCGTTTCCTGATCGGGTTCGACCTCGTCAAGGATGCGTCGATCCTCGAACGGGCCTACGACGACGAAGCGGGCGTAACCGCGCAGTTCAACCTGAACATGCTCCGCGTTCTCAACCGGGAGCTCGGGGCCTCGTTCGATCTGGAGGCATTCCGGCACAGGGCCGTGTGGAACGCGCGGGACTCGAGAATCGAGATGCATCTTGAGTCACTGCTGGAGCAGCGGGTCCAGATTTCGGAGCTCGGCCTGGAGGTGCATCTGGCGTCGGGAGAGACGATCCGCACCGAGATGAGCCACAAGTACACGCGGGAGTCCGTCGGGGTGCTTCTCGATACCGCCGGATTCGGACTCGACTTCTGGGAGACCGACCGGGCGGGCTACTTCGCGCTGGCCCTGGCGCGCCGGTCGGACTGAACGGTTTTCCCGTGACCGTCCTCACGCTCCGGGCCCTCCAACAGGATGTCGAGGCCCTCTTCTCCCCCGGCAGAAGCCCCACTCGTCCCGGTGCGGTTGGCGCGGAGGTCGAGCTCATCGCCGTCACGGATGAATCCGAACCGCGTCCTGTCTCCCTGTTCGATGAGGTCGATGGGGTGCCGTCGCTCGCCGGTTTCCTCACCGCTTGGGCTGCATCCACCGAACTGCTCGCTGAAGAGTGGGACGATCTGGGAAATGTCAGATTCCGCACGTTTCGCGGCGGCGTCGTGACGTTCGAGCCAGGTGGCCAGCTTGAGTACAGTACTCTCCCGTGCCCCACCGCCGCCGCGGCCCTCGCGGACGTGCGAGCTGTACTCGACCCGCTGCGCGAGGCAGCGCTGGAGCAGGGAATCGCACTCGTTCCGAGAGGCCTGAACCCGTGGCACGGCCTGGGCGACATCGATCTGCAGATCGAATCGCCGCGATACGCCGCCATGGATCGGTACTTCGAGCGCACGGGATCCTACGGCCAGCGAATGATGCGACTCACGGCCGCCATGCAAGTGAACCTGGACCTTGGAGATCCGGCCAGGGCACGCAACAGGTGGCGAATCGCCAACCTTCTCAGCCCGGTACTTCGAGCGGCTTTCGCGAACTCCCCCGCGGACGTCGACGGAGTCGGTCCGGTCGTCGGCGGAAGATCCGTATTGTGGGACAGAGCTGATCCCGGACGTACAGGAGTGGCCGGCTGGACAGGGGGAGACTCGGGAGTCAGTCCGTGGGAGGACTATCTGGCCTTCGCCCTCTCGGCCCCGGTAATGTTGAAGCGGGACCACGGCGGGAACTTGAGGGCCGCGGAGGAGGGACTTCGTTTCGAGGAGTGGCTCGGCGCCGCCGCCGGCCCGCCGAGTGCTGAGGAATGGCGTGTCCACCTCACGACGCTGTTTCCGGACGTGCGGCCCCGGGGCTGGTTGGAGGTGCGGTGCGTGGATGTTCCGGCCGAAGCGTGGTGGGGGGTTCCGCTCACGCTGCTACCCGCACTGTTGTACGACGATGAGGCCCTCCACTCCCTCGAGTCGGTGCTGCGACCCCTGGCAGCCGACCTTCCGGAGCACGTCCGGTCTGCACCACGAGGAGGGCTGGCGAGTGGCCTGGTCGCAGATGTGGCCCCGCTGGTGTTCGAGTTGGCGCTTGACGCGGTGCACCGCAGTCCGCCCGGGTACTTCGACGATTCGATGCTCGAGGCGACGGAAGAGTTCCGCCGGCGCTACGTGCTGCGACGCCGCACCCAGGCAGATGAGGAAGGGGCACCGAGAGCGAGATTCTGACCGGCTCGACGGCTCTACGGGGTCCGACCGCCGCCGCGCGGGAATGCCGGGCTCAGCGGTTTTCTAGAACCGGGGCATGATGGTGAGGCGAAACAGCCGGCTGGCGCCGGGGTTGCGCTCCTGGATGTCCACGTACTCGCTCTGCAGGAGATTGGAGACCTTACCCATCACTACCCAGTTCCCGATCTGGTACGCGAGACGCAGGTCCACCACGGAGATCGACCCGCGCGGGTCCAGGGGAAAGGCCAGGACACTCTCCACCTCGCTACGGAACAGGTAGTCTACGGCCAGAAGCTCGTGAAACACCGCGACCGTCAGCGTAACATTGTGCGGCGACCGGTACGCCAGGGGCGCCCCGGTTCGCTCGTCTTCGGTATCGAGGAACAGGTAGTTGGCCTTGAATCCGAGCCGATCCTCGAACAGGCCGACCTGCGCCCCGGCGTCGAGTCCGGCCACCCGGGCCCGCGCCACGTTCTGGAACTGGAACGTGAAGAGCTGGCCAGCCACGGGCGACGGCTCGATCAGGTCTCGGAAGTCGCTGTAGAACAGGGCGGCGTCCAACCGGAGCCAGCGTCCTACCCGTGCGGTGGTTCCGATCTCGCCCGCCCACGCCCTCTCTCCCCTCAAGGAGAGGTTCGGTACGACGCGGAAACCGAACTGGGTCGTCGCCGTGTATTGTTCCGATGCGCTTGGCGCACGATATCCGCCGCTGAATGACGCTCGCAGGCTCACCGATTCCGATGGAAGATAGACCACACCGACGCGCGGGCTCGCCACGAGGTCCGACTCCGCCGAGGTCGCCCCGTGATAGTCGATTCGCAGACCCGCCACCGCCCGCAGACGATCGGAAACGTTGATCTCGTCTTGCGCGTAAATGCCGAGGTCCACGATCGACGGATCGACCGCCAGGAAAGTGGAGGTCACGCCGGTCCAGGAGGCCTCGAGACCCGTGGTCACTGCGTGGTCGAGCGACGGCAAGACGAATAGCTGGACGTCCGTCGCCAGCCGCGAGCTGCGGTGGCTGTCGTCGTTGTCGTGGAAGTGGTTCTGCACGGAGTTGTAGCCGAAGATCGGCCGGACCTGTAGAGACGTCTTCTGCGTCATTACGGGCCGCAGCGTGGCTCCGATGGAGAGGTCCGTTTCACTCAGCCAGTCGCCCAGCTCTTCCGGTTCCACTTCCAGCGGCTGATCCTCGGACAGCCAGGTGAAGAACTCGTCCGCGTCGCGCTGCGTCCAGTTCACGAACGCGTCGAGCGGACGTTGCGAGTCAGGATCGAACACCGTCTTCAGACGGGCCTGCCACCGGGAGAAGCCACCGTTCTGGCGGAAGCCCTCGGAACCATCGCGTCCGAGGAAGAACGTGGTGCCCACTCCGGCGATGCGTCGCGAGTGCTGCAAACCGATCCCCGCCGTGTTCAGCGCCTCGTCCGTAAAGCGGAACCTGGACGGAGTGTCGTAAGTGCCGAAATAGCCTCGAACGAGCGTCTCCGGATTCTCGGAGGGGACCGACGTGATGACGTTAATGACGCCTCCGAGCGCTCCGGTGCCATACAGCGAGGAGTGCGGACCCTTGATGACCTCGACGCGTTCCACGTCCAGCAGTGGAAACGTCTCGAAGTCAGCCTCGGAGCCAACACCCTTCAGCATGCGGTGTCCGTCCAGAAGCACCAGGACACGGCTACCGACCCCGCGGGAGAGTCCCGAAGCGCCCCGGATATCCAGCTGACCGGCGTTGGACACCACGCCCTGGGCGAACGGCAGGGCCTCAGCGACGTTGTTGACGTTCCGCTGCAGCACTTCGCTTCTGTCGAGCACAGATACGCTGACGGTGGACGCGTCCGGGTGCTCGCGACCGCGGTTCGCGGTTACTATCAGGCCGGGGACATCGATGACGGCCGGATTCACGTACACCACGACGCGAGAGGATTCTCCCGCGGTCACCACTACGTCGGAACGGGTGGTCGGATCGTACCCCGGCGCCGTGATCCGCAGGGTATAGGTACCTGGATCGAGGCGGACGATTCGAAACGACCCTGTCTCGTCGGTCAGAACGCCGAGGGGAGTGCGCGTGACGTAGACGGTTGCCTGCAGCACGGGCAGACTGTCCGATACCGAGCGTACGACTCCTTCGATGGCGCCGCCCGTTGCCTGGGCCCGGAGCTCGTGGGCCCCCGCGACGAGGCACCCGGCGGCTGTCAGGATTCGCACGTACTGCCGAATCGCGAACGACAGACTCACGCCGTTGAAATGCCCGCCCATGGGTCTCATCGCGAAAGTCAGCCGGTGCTGCTCCACACGGTCAGGACCTGCACGCCGACCGTGGTCACGTCCACCGTGAGAATGCCTTCCACGAGCGTGTATGTTCCGACACCCTGGAATCCGCCCGCGTTATCCGACTCCTGCGTCCAGGTGTTCCCGCTCGTCTCGTAGGTGCCGGTATCCTCCGTGGTCAGCGGCGGGCCGGCCGGATTGGCCGGATCCGGGTGCGTGATGCTGATGGTGTATCTCGTGGCGGTCATGGAGAGCGTCCCGGTCGCGATCGGTGGTTCCAGCGTAATCCCAGCCTGTGTGAAGGACACCAGCTCGTACGAGCCCGATAGATCCGGCTCGACGGGCGGGTCCACCGGGTCATCACTACTGCAGCCGGCGCTCAAGCCGGCGAACACCAACATGGCCACGGGAACAAGCGCGCGAAGGGGGCGTCGTCTCATCGTCAACTCTCTCTGCTGTGGGGTCGGCGAGGCCACCCGGCATCGCACTCATCGCCCTAATGATAGGCGAGGGCGATGCTTCAGGGAATCCCTCGAAAGGGGCTTCTGGGTGAGCGCACCGTGGGACTCGGGGCCATCCACGGTTTCCGTTGGCTCGGCGCCTCCCTCCAGGAATGGAGAGAGGCGCCTTCACCGCCTACAGTTGCTTCACTTCCTCCAGGATCCGCCCGATGGAGTCGGCCGCGTCTCCGAAAAACATCATCGTGTTCCGGAGGTAGAACAGCTCGTTGTCGACGCCCGCGAAGCCGGGATTCAGGCTCCGCTTCATGACCACGCAGTGCTTCGCGCGGTCGACCTCGATGATCGGCATGCCGTACAGGTCGCTGTTCGGGTCGTCCCGCGCCGCGGGGTTCACCACGTCGTTCGCGCCGACTACGAGGCACGCGTCGACGTTGGTAATGTCCGGGTTCACGTCATCCGGCTCGTACAGCTGGTTGTAAGGCACGTTGGCCTCGGCCAGGAGCACGTTCATGTGTCCGGGCATGCGGCCGGCGACCGGGTGGACCACGTACTTCACGTTGACGCCACGGCTCTCCAGGTTGTCGCACAGCTCGCGCAGCTTGTGCTGCGCCTGCGCCACCGCGAGGCCGTACCCGGGCACGATCACGACCTGCTTCGCGTACGCGAGGAGCATGGCCACGTCGTCCGCCTGCACGGCGTTCACGTCGGCCATCGTGCGCTTTTCGCCCGTGGCCACGGGGCCGCCACCCGTCGTCTGACCGAACGAGCCGAAAATGACGTTGGCCAGCGACCGGTTCATGGCCTTGCACATGATCCGCGTGAGGATCAACCCGGAGGCGCCGACGAGCGCACCGGAGATGATCAGGACGTTGTTGTTGAGCACGAAACCGGCCGCCGCCGCTGCCAGCCCCGAATACGAGTTCAGCAGCGACACCACGACGGGCATGTCAGCTCCGCCGATCGGGATCACGAGCAGCACCCCGAGGAGAATCGCCGCGCCCCACAGCGCGTAGTAGACGACGTTGACCGTGCCTGTGTCCGAGGCCGCGATGGCCTCCGGCGTCATCAGGGTCAGATAGGCCATCACCGCGAGAATGCCGAGGAACAGAATGGCATTCAGGAACTGCTGGCCCGGGTACTTCACGGCCTTTTCCGTCACGATGCCCTGCAGCTTCCCGAATGCGATGAGGCTGCCTGAGAAAGTCACGGCGCCGATCAGCGTGCCGAGCATGATCGAGATCGACCCGTCCAGCGGGACGTCCGCCGTCCCCGCCACGCCCATGGAATAGCGGAGGAACTCGGCCGCAGCGACGAGGCCGGAGGCCAGGCCGCCTAATCCGTTGAACAGGCCCACCATCTGCGGCATGGCTGTCATCTTGACGAACCGCGCCATGAAACCACCGATCACGGTCCCGATGAGGAGTCCGGCGATGATCCACTGCCAGGTGAGGATCTGCTCGCCTACCAGTGTCGCGACGATGGCGAGCAGCATGCCGATTGCCGCCAGACGGTTACCGCCGCGTGCGGTGTCCGGGTGGCTGAGGCGTTTCAGCCCGAGTATGAACAGCACCGCCGAGAGCAGGTAGGCGAGCTGCATGATGAGAACTCTGGTTTCCATCTATCTGCCTCGGTGTTCGTTAGTTCGTGTCGGTGTCCCGCCGGAACATCCGCAGCATCCGGTCGGTGACCATGAATCCGCCCACCACGTTGATGGTCGCCGCGATCACGGCGATCATGCCGATGATGTCGAACATCGTCCCCTCTCCCATGCCGGCGATCACCAGACCACCCACGATGGAGATGCCGGAGATGGCGTTGGAGCCGGACATGAGGGGCGTGTGCAGCGTCGGAGGCACCTTGGTGATGACCTCGAAACCGACGAACATCGCCAGCACGAAGACATACACGCTGATGAGAATCGTACCGGTCATTGCTGATACCTCACATTTCCGTCGTACGTAACCGCAATCGCGGTCGTGATCTCGTCTTCGAGGTCGATGACAATTTTGCGCTCGTCGTCCATGATGTGCTGCAGAAGGACCGAGAGGATCCGGCCGTACATCAGACTGCCGTGGACCGGCAGCGAGGCAGCCAGGTCCGTCTGTCCGAGGATGAGCACGCCGTGGTGCTCCACCGTCTCGCCCTTGACGGTAAGCTCGCAGTTTCCGCCCGTCTCGGCGGCGAGATCCACGATCACCGAGCCGGCGCGCATACCCTTGACCATTTCCTCGGAGATGAGCTTCGGGGCTGGCCTGCCCGGAACGAGCGCCGTCGTGATCACGACATCCGAGCTGGCGATGTGATCGGTCAGGAGCTGCTGCTCGCGCTCCTCTTCTTCGGTGGAGACTTCCTTGGCGTAGCCACCCTCGGTCTGCATGTCCTCGGTGGCTTCCTCCCACTCCACGAATTTCGCGCCTAGGCTCTGGACCTGTTCCTTGGTCTCGGGTCGGATGTCGAAGGCCTCGACCACCGCTCCGAGACGCCGCGCCGTGGCTATGGCTTGCAGCCCGGCCACTCCCGCCCCGATGATCAAGACGTTGGCCGGCGGGATCGTGCCCGCCGCGGTCGTCAACATCGGGAAGAACTTGCTGCTGGCCTCGGCGCCACGGATCACGGCCATGTAACCGGCCACGGTGCTGAAGGCCGATAGGCAGTCCATGCGCTGGGCCAGCGTCGTGCGCGGCATCAGCTCCATCGAAAACGTGGTCAGACCCCGCTCGGCCAGGCGTTGCAGTACGTCGGCGTTCTCGTGCGGCCGCATCTGGGCTATGAACAGCGCACCCGACGGAATGAGCTCGACTTCGTCGGTACCATCTTCGCGCTTCACCGGACCGTTGATCTTCACGACCACGTCCGCCCCGTCGAACAGGGCCTTCGGGTCCTGAACGATCTCTGCGCCGACATCGCGGTATTCATCGTCTGTGAAGGAGGCTCCGAAGCCGGCCCCGCTCTCCACGGCGAACTGGATCTCGTCGGAATCGAGACGCTTGATCGCCTGGGGAGTCATGGCCACGCGCCGATCGAGCGGCGTGTGCTCCTTCGGGACAACTATTCGCATGGGGTGTTCACTCTCATGTAAGGTTCAACCGTGCCGGCCGGGTGGTCCGGCGCCGATGGCGCCCGGACAGCGGACACCGTTTCCGTCCGTTTGCCGGTCGCCGACGACAGCAATACAAGTCCCCCGCTGGATAGCGAGAAGCGTGCCGCCAAGGAGGGCGACCGGGACAAGCCGTCCCGCGCGCCGGTGAGAGGACCGACATGCCGCCAAAGTGCTGATTGTCGTACCTTGCTGAGGATCTGGCGTTCTCTGGACGGGGACGCCGGGCTCGGCCTGGCACCTCGTTCAGGCCAACCTATCCCAGGGCGGGACAAAGTGACAAGAGGAGGTGGGGAACATGTGGTTTCGACGGGTACTCCCGGTTCTTCTGATAGGCCTTCTTGCGCCAGAGGCGGCCGCACAGCAGGCGTCGGCTCCGGACCGCGAGGGGCAGGTCGAACAAGCCGTGCTGGCGGCCCCGGAATCGATGCGGGCCGGCGCGACGGTGCTCGGCCACGGGGGAGAGCCGCGGCCGGCGGATCCGCTCACTCTCCTGCGCGCGGGTAGCAACGATCTTATCTGTCTCGCCGATGATCCCCTGGCGGAGGGTTTCCACGTGGCGTGCTACCACCGGAGCCTCGACGATTTCATGGCTCTCGGTCGCAGGCTGCGGGCGGAGGGGAAGGACCGGGGCGAGATCATGGACGCACGATACGCGGCGTTGGATTCCGGCAGCTTCTCCATGCCGGCGAGGGCCACGCTGTACTCGATCAGCTCGGACGCCGGTCCGGACGACCTCGATGGGGCGCGCAGGCTTATCGTCGTATACGTTCCCGGAGCGACGGTCGAGGACCTGGGCCTTCCGTCCCGGCCCGAAGGGAACACGCCCTGGCTGATGCTTCCCGGAACGCCGTGGGCTCACATCATGATCGGGCGTTAGGCGTTAGGAGCACCGATGCCTCACTTCACGCGGCACCAGATCGGCTACAACCTCCTCAGCGCCCTGCGGGTCGCCAGGCTGGGCGTACGGGATGAGTTTGAAGGTCGGCAGGAGCCGGCGTCGTGGTTCTTCCGATGCCTGGCCTACGACCAGTCAGAACTCGACATTATGGAGTCCGGCGCGATCGATGCCCTCCACGCTCCGTCCGCCCTCGTGGAGCTATCGCTTGACGAGGTCGCGCTGGCGGCCGCCGCGATCGGACCTGGTGGCCTGCTCTCGTACTTGACGTGGGATGTGGAGGACGAGCCTTTCGGCGAGATCACGCCCCCGCTGCCCGAAGATGGTCCCGTTGCTCAATTCCACCCGGACGTCCAGCTGGGCTATCTGGCCCTCGATGTTGCTCCTCCGGCTTTGTGGATGGCGGAGCGTCGTTCCGACCCCGAGTCAAACGAGGAACTGGCTCGACGCCTGGCCGTGATGGCGCAGCAGGTCGGCGGAAATTGTGACGTCATCGAGGTCCACATAGAGGGTTCCCTGGACGCCTCGGAGGACGGCTGGGCCGACCGGACGGCCGAAGTACGACCGGCTGGCGTATCCGTTCATTTCACACTCGAGATTCCACTCGCGGGGATCGGCGAGCGTGAGCTCGCGATGCGCTTCGACGACGGTGCCCGCACGGCTGCCGCCGCGATCGAGGGGATGCGCCTGGTATTCGGGAGGCTCACAGCCGGCGAGGGATAGGAGGTTCGCCGGCATCCTCGATAGACGTCAGGGTCTGTCGAATCCTCGCAGTACGAGCATGCTGTCCACGGCCGCACGGAAGGTCTCGAGCGGAATCGTCCCCCGGATGGCGACGCTGTCGCCCACGATGAAGAACGGAGTGCTCGCCACGCCTGCGTTCAGCGCTGACTCGTAGTCACGAATCTGCAACGGGGCCGTCTGGTCGTTTCGTAGACACGCGGCGAACGACTCCTCCTCTACTCCGATCTCCGACGCCCACGCGCGGAACAGTGCGTTCGGGTCGCGCGCGCTGGCCCACTCGTCGCGGTGCTCGAACAGCACGTCGTGCATCTCCCAGAATCGACCCGCGGCACCGGCGCAGAACGCGGCCTCGATGGCCGGCCAGGCACGCGGGTGAGCGGAGTTGGGGAACGAGATCCACACATACCTGGCAAGGCCGGACTGAACGTAGATGCTGTCGATTGCCCGGTAGGACTCCGTGTAGAACTGGGCGCAGAAGGGGCATTCGAAGTCCGAGATTTCCACGATGCGGATGGCCGCTGCCGAATCGCCCTTTGTCCTGGCCCGGTCGGCCCGCTCCAGGATGACCGACTGCACGTCGGGAACCACCACGACTTCCGCTTCCTGCGCCACCCCAGGAGGCGCAAACCACGGAGCCATCAGGCCCATGACCAGGAGTGTCCGAACGCTTCCCCTCGCACTCATCCGGAGATCTCCGCGAGTAGTTCCACTGCGTGTTCCGCAGGCTTCACGTTCCGGTACACCTTCTCGATCCGGCCGTCCTGATCGATGAGGAATGTCGAACGGAGCACGCCCTCGTACTCCCGGCCGTACATCTTCTTGGTGCCCCAGGCGCCGTAGGCGTCGGCGACTGCGTGATCCTCATCCGCCAGAAGAGGAAAATTGAGGTCGTACTTGTCCCGGAAGCGCTCGTGTGATCGGACCGGATCGGGGCTGACCCCCAGGACGGTAGCGTTTCGTTCCTCGAGCGATGGAAGAACATTGCGAAAGCCGCACGCTTCCTTCGTGCAACCGCTCGTATCGTCCTTCGGGTAGAAATAGAGGATCACCCGCCTGCCGCGCAGGTCGCTCAGCCGAACCGTGTCGCCACGATCAGACGGCAGCTCGAAATCAGGCGCCAGGTCGCCGGCGTCAATCATCTCTCGCCTCTTTCTCACGTTGTCTGTGTGGCGCCGGGCGCGCTCCGGAAACGGGTCGCGCTCACTCATCCGCCAATCGATCGTGCTCCTCGACGAGCAGTCGGTACGCCTCCCGCACCGCCTCTTCTGTTCCCCGGGCGCTTCCGATGGCGAGCCGCAGGACGTATCGGCCGCCGAGGACCGTGTGCGACAGGAAGACCGGACCTCGACGGTTTACCGCTTCGAGGAGCCGGCGGTTCCATTCGTCCGCATCGGATCCGCCTGGCGGTAAAGCCCTGAAGCAGACCAGAGAGAACGGATGGGGCGCCATGAGCTCGAATCGCGGGTCCTGCTCGAGCCACACGGCCAGCCTGTCGGCCAGCGCGATGTGCTCGCGCAGGCGCCCCCGGAGACCTGCGGTTCCCTCGGTGCGGAACAGGAACCACAACTTGAGGGCCCGGAACCGCCTTCCAAGCGGGAGTCCGATGTCCATCAGATCCGTGCCGCCCTCAGAGCTGCGCAGGTACTCGGGCTTTACGGCAAGCGAGCGTCGCATCTCCCCGACGTCCCGGTATAGAAGGATACTGCAATCGATCGGCGTCGACATCCACTTGTGCGGGTTCAACACGATCGAGTCGGCGCGCTCCCATCCCTCGAACTCACGGCTCTTTTCCGGGAGAGAAGCTGCCGGGCCCGCGTACGCCGCATCCACGTGCAACCATACTCCGAGCCGCGCACAGGTATCGGCGATGGCGGATACGGGATCAACGCTCGTCGTCGAAGTCGTGCCGATCGTCGCGCACACCATGACCGGAGTGCGCCCCGCGGCCCGGTCGTCGTCGATGGCTCGTTCCAGCTCATCCGGGATCAAGCGGAACTGCTTGTCGACCGGAATGCGCCGGAGATTGTCGAGCCCGAGCCCGGCCGCTACCGTCGCCTTGTCGAGTGAGCTGTGGGCGTGGTCGGAAATGTACACGACGCATCCGCCCAGGTCGTCTCTTCCCGCGAGGCCGTGACGACTCACTTCGGGCACCGCTCGATACCGCGCCGCGATCAGCGCGGCGAAGGAGCTGCTGGATGCGGTGTCCTGTATGACCCCCTCGAACGTGTCGGGAAGATTCACGAACACTCGGATCCACTCCACCATCCGCTCTTCGAGCTCCGTCCCGGCCGGGGACGTTCGCCAAAGCATCGCGTTCTGGTTGAGCTCGGCGGCGAGAAACTCCGCGAGGACGCCCGCGTCGGTCGTGGAACTGCAGAAGTAGGCCAGGAAACCGGGGTGGTTCCAGTGGGTGAGCCCGGGCAGGATTACGTCGTCGAGATCGGAGAGGATCGTGTCGAGCGTTTCGGGCTCTTCCGACGGACGTTTTGGGAGGGTGGCCGCCACGTCTCCCGGTCTCAGCCGCGGGAGCACGGGCAGATCGGGCAGCCTCTCCCTGTAGGTGGCGATCCACTGTGCCACCCGCGCGGCGTCCTCCAGGAAACCGCTGCCGCTCATTCCCCGGTGTCCTTCGCTTTGATCGCCGTAACCAGGTGCGTCTCGTTCGAGATCGCCGCGCACCGGATTCCCGTGAATCCGGCCTCACCGAGCCACGAAGCGTACTCCTCGAGCGTGTATGTGCCGCCCGCCTCCGTCGCCAGGAGCATCGTGATGGCGAACAGGGCGGCGAACTCCGATCGGCCGCGGACGAAATCCAGGATCGCGATACAGCCGCCGGGGGCCACAGAATCCGCTGCCCGTCGGAAAAGCAGACGATTGACCTCGACCGAATAGATATGACTGATGTTGGCGGCGAGAACGACGTCAAACGGGCCCGGCGGAATCCGCTCGAGGAAGTTGCCCTCGGCCAGCTCGAGGTCGGCTACCTCGTCCAGGGCAAAGGCAGAGCGCACGTGCGCGATCACCTCCGGCCTGTCGTACAGTGTCGTCCGGATTCCCAACGCAGCGAAGGCCCGGGCGAAGTTCCCCGGTCCGCCGCCGAGGTCCAGAAGGCTCCGAGGGTTTCCGGCTCGCCACACGACTTCCCGCACCACTCGCTCGACCACGTCGCCGGGCTTGTTCGCCATTGCCTCCATGAAACGGCCCACGTCGCCGGGCGTGGGACCGCCGCTCCCGGTGCTTCCCCCCCCGTGGGGCTCTCCGGAACGTACACTGTCGTCCAGGGCCGTCGACCACCGCCTGATGCCGGCAAGCCAGTGAAGCAGAGAAGGCCGCTGGAAGTCGGGCGAAGTAGGGTCAAGCAGGTAGGCGCGCCCCCCACCCGTGAGCCGGTAGAGGTCGCCCTCCTGGTACACGGCCCCGAGTTCCGCCAGGGCCCCGAGCATGGCGTCGACTCCCCGGCTGGAGAGTCCGAGGGATGCGGCCAGACCTCCGGCGCTCTCCGGTCCGTCGGCGAGTGCGTCCACTACGCCAAGTTCCAGCGCGATGGCCGGCACGAGCGCCCATTCGGCGTGACGGCGGTAGTCTCTCAGGGCTTCGAGGCCTGGCATGTCTTCGAACGTCTCTCCGGGCATGCCGGGAGCCACCCGTGGCGGTGGGCGCTCGGCGACCTACCTTGTTTCGAATCATGAGCGCAACACACGAACCGGCCGGTCTGGACGTCCTCCTGGACGGCTTTCACTCGGCTATCGAAGAAGAGGTCCTGGCCATCCAGGACGACCTGGTCCGCCGGGGCATCGACCAACCGGTCGATGCCGCAGGCGGCCAGGAACTGGACGCCGAGTCGACGGGGTTTCTGTACGATTGGACTCTGCCGCCCGGAAGGTACGTCATCCGGGCGGAGGACGCAGTCCGCGTGGCGTGTGAGGCGGGAGAATCCCTCGGCTTCGTCACTTACTGGGATTCATCGTCCCGGGTGCTCCGCGTGAGCGTGCAGGATTGGCTCGGGCGCCACGCGGGTCGGGCGGAGCTGACTTTCGATCCGACGTGGTTGCTCGCAGCGCTGGCCGTTCGCCTGCGCGACATCGGTGCAGACCCTGCATCGTACCACACGGTTACGGCCCTTCGCCTGTTCGGAGTCATGTTCCCGGAGACGGGGTCGCGGGAGGCCCCCGGCGGCCGACAGGACGGACTGAATGAGTCGCAGGGCGAGGCGCTGAGGAGGATTCTCGGCAGTCGGACGCAGTTGGTCTGGGGTCCACCGGGAACGGGCAAGACCCGACTCCTTGCCCAGGCAGGGTGTGCGCTGTCGGACGAGGGCAGGGTGTTGGTGCTGGCGACCACGAACGTCGCTGTCGATGAGGCAGCCCGGCGCGTCGCGACCGGTCTCGGTCCTGAGGCCGTGACGGAAGGACGGGTCGTCCGCGTCGGGGCGGCCTTCAGCTCGACGGGCGACGCTGACCTTTCAGTGGAAGCAATAGTCCAGCGTCGGGAAGGCCGGGATCCGAGCCGGCTGACCCGACTTCTCGAAGAGCTCGAGCTTGAACTGGTGACCGGCAGGCCAGGAGCAGGAGCGGCCACCCTCCGACAGCGGTTCGGGCGCGTACTGGCGGCGGCGCGAGAGCAGGCCTCTCCGGGCGCCCTGACGAGAGCGGGACAGGTAGCGTCCGAGTTCCAGCGGGCAAGCGCTCGCGTTCTGGCTCGCGCGGACGTAGTCCTGACGACGTTCGCCCGACTCACGCTGCGCGATGATCTGTGGGGTCTTCGGTTTCAATCGCTCCTCGTGGACGAGGTGAGCTCGACGCCCCTCCCGTACGTGTTCGCGGGAGCCTGCCTGGCGTCTGAGCGCGCGGTCGGGGTCGGAGACTTCCGGCAATTGCCGGCCGTGGTCATGTCGAGGGGCGCCGAGGCAGCGAGGTGGTTGAGCCGGGACATCTTCCAGCAGTCCGGGACGATCGATCCGGAGATGGGCAGGACGTTACCGGATCCACAGGATGAGCTGTGCTCGATGCTCCGCGAACAGTACCGCATGGCACCGCCGATCCGGGACCTGGTGAGCGAGCTGTTCTACGGTGGACGGCTCATCGATGCGCCGGCTGTATCGGCGCGACCCACTTTGCTGCCGCCGCTGGTTCTCGTGGACACCGAGAGACTCTCTCCCAAGGTGGAGCGATCCGAAGGGTCGAGGGCCAACCCGATCCACCTCGAGATCGTCCTCCAGCTTCTCGAGCTGCTGGGCCGTCGCGGCGTCACCGATGTCGGCATCGTCACCCCGTATCGCCTGCAGGCGAGGCGCATCTTGAGTCAGGCCCGCAGCCGCCTTGGCCGCGTCGCGCCGCGAGGCATGGAAGTCGCGACCATTCACCGCTTCCAGGGGCGCGAGAAGTCGGTCGTGATCCTGGATACCGTTGACGCACCTCCGGGGGGCAGCTGGTTCCTCAACGAGGCTCGCAACCGAGACTTCCCCCGTCTCCTTACCGTAGCGCTGTCGCGCAGCAGGGACGCGCTGATCGTGGTAGGCACATCGGCCGGTTTGGCGACGACCCTGCCCGCAGATTCCCTGCTCGTCCGGACGCTGGATCTGATCCGCGACCGCGGACGGGTGATCGACGGGACCCGCCTGGCAGGTGAGGGCGACCGACTCCTGACTCCGTGAACCGGCAGGTGCTTTCCACGGAACGATGCTCTCCCGACGATTGGGGAGAATTCGGCGCGTTCGAAAGCTCTTCGTCCCTTGGGGACCAACCGATGACGATCCGACTCCGAGTCATTTTTTCAAAAAACCGCACTTGACACCGTATTCATGGTTGACGACAAACGAAAAAAAATGTATACTGATCTCGTGCCGCGGAGGAGGCACCGGCAGAATCCGGTAGGCCGCTGTACCGACAAAGCGACGACGGGTTGTCCGGCGTGGATGACTCAGCTCCTTGTGAGCGAGAGAGCCCACACAGCTAACCGGACGAACGGTACCAGAACTCGTCGATTCTTGGAAGGATAGCGCAACCGACCAAGAAGAACGTGACGGTGCGGAAAATGTATCCTCCCTCAGCCCTTGGTACTCTTCGGAGCCGCCAGGGGCTGAGTACATCCAGGACCTGCGGTTCCGCTTCCGTGGAGCCCTCCCGTAGCAGTCTCCCTCCCGTCCAGTCGATCCTGACTGCCGCTGCGTGAAGAATCGTCTCCCGGACTGCGTTTGGTGTCGAATCTGCACATCCAGATACCCCGAACAGGGACGAATCATATTCGCGGATTTTGAAAAACTCAATTGTGGAGTCCGTGTGGAAAGGATGTGGAAAACGAAAATATTGTGTGGATGGGATGCTGCCGGTGGTGGCGCGTCCGGGTCCGGCGAGGTTATCCACGTGGTGTGGAGAAGCAGAGGGTTCGCAGATTCCGGGTTATCGGGTGAGCGGAGAGAGAGCCGATGAAGGCTGTCGTTCAGCGAGTGTCACGCGCGGCGGTGGAAGTGGACGGGCGGACGACCGGATCGATCGGTCGTGGACTTCTGGTGCTCGTCGGATTCGGCGGGGGGGACGGGCGGGAGCAGTTGGAGTGGATGGCGGCGAAGATCCTCGGTCTTCGGATCTTCCCGGACGAGGATGGACGGATGAATCTGGACATAGGAGCTGCGGGCGGTGAGCTGCTCGTCGTGTCCCAGTTCACGCTCTATGGTGATGTTACACGAGGCAGGAGGCCGTCGTTCGTGGGTGCGGCGGATCCGGAGGATGCCCGCCGGCTATACGATGAGTTCGTGGACATCTGCCGGGCCGGCGTGGTGCCGGTCGCGACCGGCGTGTTCGGCGCGCGGATGAACGTGTCGCTCGTGAACGAGGGTCCCGTAACCCTGGTAATCGAAAGATGAACATCGTTCTGGCCTCCGGGTCTCCCCGCCGACGAGAGATACTCGAGCTGCTCGCCCTCGACTGTGTCGTGCGTCCCCCTGACGTGGAAGAGACGATTCTCGAGGGAAGGGGCCCCGAGGAGGAAGCACGCCGGCTGGCCGTGGCGAAGGCGGCCGCGTCCGTATCTGATACGGGTGAGCTCGTAGTGGCGGCTGACACGTTGGTCGCACTGGACAACGAGATCCTCGGCAAGCCGGACGACTCGGCAGATGCTTTCCGCATGCTGATGCGACTGCAGGGAAAGCGGCACGAAGTGTTCACGGGCCTCGCCGTGTCCCTGGATGGCCGGATCGAGGCGGGAGTAGCGATCACCAGCGTGTGGTTTCGGCCGCTTGATGCCGCCGAATGCGCGGAATACGTTGCCACGGGTGAGCCGCTGGACAAGGCGGGGGCGTACGGGATACAGGGTCTCGGGGCGGCGCTCGTCCAACGCATCGAGGGCGAATACTTCAACGTGATGGGCTTGCCGGTGCAGCTCCTCCTCTCACTGCTGGACCGGTTTGGACTGCGATACGCCTACGGGAGCCTTGAGCGAACGGTGATCCAGCAACCCGAAGATCCGGGAGCCCGTGGGTAAGGGCCGAGAGATCGTCCTCGCCATCGACCAGGGCACGACGGGAAGCCGTGCCGTCGTAATCGATGCGGCCGGCAACCTCCTCGGAACGGCTTACGAGGAGTTTCACCAGTACTTCCCGGAGCCGGGCTGGGTCGAGCACGATGCTGAGGAGATCTGGAGCTCGGTCATCTCCACGGTCGGCCACGCCCTCGAAGCCGCCGGCAGAATGCCGTCCGAAGTATCGGCCATCGGCATTACGAACCAGCGGGAGACCACGGTTGTGTGGGATCGCGTCTCCTCCCGGCCCGTGGCCCCGGCCATCGTGTGGCAGGACCGCCGGACATCCGCGCGCTGCGCCGAGTTGAAACGCTTCGGTCACGAGTCGACCGTGCGCTCGCGTACCGGTCTCGTTCTGGATCCCTACTTCTCAGCGACCAAGCTGGAATGGCTGCTGAACCGCAACGCGGAGTGGCGATCGCGCGCCGAGGCGGGCGAGTTGATGTTCGGCACCATCGACAGCTGGATCGTGTTCCGGCTGACCGGTGGTCGGGTGCACGCGACCGACCATACAAATGCGTCCCGGACGCTGCTTTATTCTCTCGACGACGGCGATTGGGATCCGGAATTGTGTGACCTGTTCGGTATTCCGTCTGCCATGCTCCCGCGGGTCCTCGCGTCGGCGGACGATTTCGGAACGACGGACCCGGATGTGTTCGGAGCGGAGGTCCCCATCGCCGGAGTCGCGGGAGACCAACAGGCGGCGCTGTATGGGCAGGGTTGCTGGGAGCGTGGAGAGGCGAAGAACACGTACGGGACCGGAGCGTTTCTCCTCTTGCACTCCGGAACCGGGCGAGGCCCGGACATCCAGGGCGTGCTCAGCACGGCGGCGTGTGATCGTCGAGGCGGAAGAGCGTTCGCTTACGAGGGAGCAATCCTCGTGGCCGGCGCGGCCGTCCAGTGGCTACGTGACGGTCTCGGCCTCGTGAACGAGGCGGCCGAAACAGAAGCGATGGCGAGGACAATACCGTCGACCGACGGGGTGGTATTCGTGCCGGCGCTGGTTGGTCTCGGCACGCCGTACTGGGAGCCGGAAGCCCGCGGCACGATCGTCGGGCTCTCCCGCGGGACGAGGACCGAGCACGTCGTGCGGGCGGCTCTGGAGGCCATGGCGTACTCTACCCTGGATGTGCTGAACGCGATGGTGGCTGGTTCGGATCTGGTCCTGAGGTCGCTCAAGGCGGACGGGGGTGCGGCTCGAAACGACTGGCTGATGCAGTTTCAGGCGGATGTGCTTGGTGTACCGGTGCGCCGTCCCTCAGTCGTGGAGGTCACGGCGATTGGAGCGGCGGGCCTGGCGGGTGTGAGGGCTGGCGTGTGGGCCGAGCCGGAGGAGTTCCTTGCGGCTCGGGGAGCTGAGCGCGTATTCGATCCGGATCCGGCCGCGTCGAAGGATAGCCGGGCCGGGATCCGGGAATGGCATCGGGCCGTCCAGACCGTGTTGCACTGGGCGCAGCATGCAGACGAGAGCGCGCCATGACCGTAACTTCTCCTGGATCTTCCGGTTCGGTCGTGAAGAGGCGACTTCGAATCGCGGTCATCGGCTCCGCGGAGGCCAGCGCCGAGGCGTGGGCGACCGCGCATGCGGTGGGACGCGCGTTGGCGCGGGCGGAGGCGCTCGTGGTGTGTGGTGGCGGTGGGGGAGTCATGGCCGCTGCCGCCGCAGGAGCACGCGACGAGGGGGGAGAAGTGCTGGGCATACTCCCCGGCGACGATCCGGAAGCGGCATCGGAAGGCGTGTCGATACCGCTTCCATCTGGACTCGGCGAGGCCCGGAACTCGCTGGTCGTGAAGGCCGCGGAAGCTGTGATCGCGGTGGCCGGCGGTTGGGGCACGGTGAACGAGGCTGCGTTGTGCATGAAGATCGGACGCCCCCTGGTGGGTGTCCGGGATAAGCTGGGAGAGCGATTCGACATCGAGCGGTTCCAGGACCCGGCTGCGGCCGTGGCGCGGGCCCTCGAGCTGGCGACGGAATGGCGCTCGGCGCCGCACATGAGACACAACGCCCGGTAGGCGTATCGGGCGATTCAACCGGGAGGTAAGGTGGCAGCCGTCTACGTGTTTGGAGGGATCATGGCTATCCTCATCGCAGCAGTGATCTTCGCTCCGCTGTTGGAGGGTCGCTGGCGGGAGGGAATGGATGGCGCTTCGGCGGTCGGGCGTAAGGAAGCGGCGATCGCCGCGCTCCGCGAGCTCGAGTTTGAGTACCAGACGGACAAGCTGTCGGAGGATGACTACACCACGCTGAGGAACCGGTACGCTCGCGAGGCGATCGCAGCCCGGGATGAGCTGGGCGAGACGGTACAACAGGGAAGCTGTCCGGCGTGCGGCGCCGCGACGAAGGAGGGAGCCCGGTTCTGTTCCTCCTGCGGCGGAGCGCTGGCCTGATAGTGGAGACTCGCTGAATGAACCGTCCGACCGTCGATCTCAGGTCCGATACGGTCACCAGGCCGTCGCCTGGCATGCGGCGGGCGATCGCGGAGGCCGTCGTAGATGACGACGTTCTCGGCAAGGACCCGACGGTAGACGAGCTGGAGCGGCGGGTGGCGGAGCTGCTGGGCAAAGAGTCGGCCCTGTTCTTTCCGTCCGGGACGCAGGCCAACCAGGCGGCGGTCCTGCTCCACACGCGTCCCGGGAGTGAGGCGGTCTGCGAGGCGGAATCCCACGTCTTTCATTACGAGCTCGCCGATGTGGCCTGGCTCGCCGGCGTCCAGCTGCATCCGGTGTCATCCGACCGTGGCGTCCTGGTGGCGAGCGACGTGGCGCGGGCCATTCGGCCGGGAGACCGCCACCATCCGGTCACGACCCTGGTGTGCGTCGAGAACACGCACAACATGCACGGCGGAACGGTCGTTCCACTCCCGGTAATGAGCGAAATCCGAGACCTGGCCGTCGAAAGAGCGCTTCCCGTTCACCTGGACGGAGCCCGCCTGTGGAACGCGGCCGCTGCTTCTGAGCCGTCCCTGGCCGACTACGCCGCCTGCGCCGACACGGTCGCCGTGTGCATGTCGAAGGGGCTCGGCTGTCCCATCGGCTCCTTGCTGGCCGGGCCGGCGGCACTGATCGACGAGGCCTGGTCGATACGCAAGCGCCTCGGAGGAGGGATGCGCCAGGTCGGAGTCCTCGCCGCAGCCGGCATATGGGCGCTTGACCACAATCTCGACCGCCTGAGCGAGGACCACGTCCGCGCGAGCACCCTCGCCCGGGAGTGTGATGCCCTGGACGGCCTCAGCGCGAGTTCTCCGGACACCAACATCGTGATGATCCATATTGAGCGGGACGATCTGGACGAAGCCGCAGTGGCGAGCCGACTCGAGGAGCGCGGAGT
>CAXMRU010000192.1:0-3350 GCA_964195715.1 Akkermansiaceae bacterium
CCGGTGGGTATCCGGTCCCAGCTCAGTGATGCTCAGGTGGGCGAAGTGGAACAATTCACAACCTACGGCAAGAGCCGACAGGATTGCGTTCTGGAGTGCATTGCGGGGGTGATTTGCGGCCGTTTCGGAGTTGCCCTATCCGCCATCAGCGACGCGGACGCCATCGAACCACTCGTGGAATGCGGCTGGAAGTGCCAGTAAGCACGCGGAGCCAGTGCTCAGCTGACTGCGTCACTTTATCCCTTCTTGATGCCTTCGGGGTAGTAGTGGGATAACCCCTGCAAGGTAACGACGGGCGGAAGGAGGTCGAACATGAGATCTCACGGCATGGCAAGCCGCGCGGGTCTCTTCGCCCTGGCGTTCGTGCCACTCGTCATGACACACCTGTGCTGTGGGGTCACCCCGGTATTGCCGCAGGTGCCGGTGCCCGAGCCTGACACCGCTCGGCAGGAGCCCCCGCCCGACAGCTCTGAGGTCGTGGATAGCCCCGACATATACGGCAGTTTGGGTCTGAATCTGGCGGTCGCTTTCCCATTTGGGGAGTTTTCCCGCAACGTGAGCGCCGGCTGGGGCCTCACAGGCGACTTCTCGCTCAGGCTGGTTCCTTCCGGTTGGTTGGGGCTCAGAATCGATGGAGGGGTGATCTGGTACGGGCACGAGACAATCCACGATCTCGTGTACTTGAGCCGCGTTCCTATCGACATCGAGACCACGACCGAGAACTACGTCGTCCAGGGGGCGCTCGGACCTCAACTTCACTTTGCAGGACATCCGATGTCGGCCAGGGTATACGGTCTCGTAGGCATGTCCTTATTCGAGACGAGGTCGTCGGCGAAGTTCGACACTGAGGACTCGGATCTGCCGACCATCCAGTTGGGATCGCACGGCCACCTGAGTGATTGGACTCCCTCCCTGACGATTGGTGGTGAGGTCAGGTGGGTATTCGCAGGCTCCAGGGATGGTTTCCTCGCTGGACTTGGACTCAATGTCGAATGGCGCAGGCACGGCGCCACCCGATATCTGGTGGAGGGTAGCATCACCGAGGTCAACGGCCGGCCGGTATTCGAGCCCCTCGAGAGCAGGATCGATTTCCTTCTCATCAGTATTGGACTGTGGGGAGGGACCTGGTAGACATCGACGTTGCCGCACGCCGGGCGCTTCTCTTGCTCGCACGGCGGCGGGCGGGGGGATTGATACGCGAGGTTGCCCCCGATCAAGTTCAGGCCGAGAATGGAGTAGTCGCGAAAGCGAGTCTCTCTCCTCTCCCGAGGCGATCGGACCGCATGAAGAAGCTCATCCACCAGACTCACCGTCGTTCGCTGCTCGCGTGCACCTGCTGCCTCACCTTGACCTGTCTCGGATGTGGCAGCGACGAGGATCCGGCCATCGCTCGTGGCTCCACGGTGGTAATGGCGGTGCCCGACGTCGAGGCCGTTAAGCCTGACGTCTGGAACCTGGACTTTCTGACCTTCCTTCCGCTGGCGAAGTGGAATGGGCTCGGGGAACTGGAAGGACATCTGGCGCGAGGATGGGAACACTCTGCCGACCACCGTGAGTACACCTACCACCTCCGCACCGGCGTCCGCTGGGATGACGGGGTCCCAGTAACCGCCCACGACGTGAAGTTCACGCTGGACCTTCTCGGTCACCCTGACGTGGCCGAGTACCCCGGATTCGAGGCCACAGTGGTGGACGACTCCACCGTGCGGATCCGGGCCCGCAATCCGGGCTACATCGACGATATCAGCTATCTTCCCCGGCATCTGCTGGAGGGGCTGGACCCGAAGCAGTTCTGGCAGTGGGACTTCTGGACCCACCCCGTGGGGAACGGACCCTTCCGCTTCGTTCGCTACGTCCCCCAGACGATGATGGAGTTCGAGGCAAACCCGAACTACTACCGTGGGAAGCCCCGGATCGAGCGGTTGATCCTCAAGTTCGTGGGAGAAGCGGGGCTCCCCGAGCTCCTTGCCGGCAACGTGGATATGGCGCCGGCCAACCTCGCCCAGATCCCTTCGATCGTGAAGGACCCCCGCTTCCGGCTCCACGTCCAGGGCCACCCTGGCGCCCGGGGGATCTACTGGAAGACGGGCCACCCGCTCTTTTCCGACCCTCGGGTCCGGCGTGCCCTCACCCTGGCCTTGGACCGCCGCGAGCTCCTACAGCTCCTCAACCTCCCGGAGGAACTGCCGATCACCGACGGGGTGTTCACAGGGCGCCAGTTCCGGCGGGGGGAGTGGCCCGAGCCCCTGCCCTACGACCCGGAGCAGGCGCACGCACTGCTCGAGGCCGCTGGATGGGTGGACCAGGACGGAGACGGGGTGCGGGAGCAGGACGGCCGCCCGTTTCGCTTCACCGCGAGCGTGTGGTCGGCGGAGCCATACCCGCAACTCGCCGTGTATGTCCAGGAGTTCCTCCGCCGGGTTGGCGTCCACATGGAGATACAGTCGATCGATGACGCCTCGGGGTGGGACCGGCTCAGGGTCGGGGACTTCGAGGCGCTGTTCATGATTGTGCAGGCGTACCCGGGGGCCCAGCAGCGGGATTTCGGGCGCGGAAACCCAACCGGCTACCAGAACATGGAGGCGTTCGCGGTCATCGACAGCCTCCAGGCCACCGCGGACCCGGAGGAGCAGGACCGCCTGTACCGCCGGCTGACAGAGATCTACCGGGCCGACATGCCGTTCACACGGCTCATCCCTTCGTCGAGCAACTGGTTCGTCCACCGACGGGTCCGGGGACCGAGCAAGACTTCCCTCGCGGTGCCCACCTACTACATGGAGGAGCTGTGGATCGAAGCCGAGCCATAAGGACGCTCAGCCGCATTGCTGAGCCCACCAGCGCCCGGTTATCTCGCCAAGGCTCGAATGTCTGCGGCGGCACGCCGGGCGCTTCGCCATTATGACCGCGCTGAAGAGGCCGGAGACCCCCGCCGTCACACATTGGCATCAAGCGCATCTGCGCGCGGTGCCGACTCGTACAGTACCGGACGGGCCACACCCGTGCGCAGGCTCCACCACTCGCGGGCCCGGTTCCGGTCCCACGGTTCCTCGAACGGAACATCCAGGAGAGCCGACTCAAGCTGTTCAGCCGACTGGAAGCGGTCGTCGGGCCACTTCTCCAGGCAACGCAGTACGATAGTCTCAAGCTCGACCGGGACATCGATCTCCGTAATCTCCGACGGGGGCACGGGCGTCTTCCTGACCTGGTCAACGAGGGTCTGCACCGCGGATCCACCGCCAAACGGTGGCTGGCCGGTCAGGAGGTAGTACGCCACGGCCCCGAGTCCGTATAGGTCCGCCCGCGTGTCAACACTTCCTTCATCACGAATGGCCTCAGGTGCCATGTACTCC
>CAXMRU010000193.1:0-20725 GCA_964195715.1 Akkermansiaceae bacterium
TAACTCCCAAGGGATTTTAAGTCCCTTGTGTCTACCAGTTCCACCACCCCGGCGTGTATTCCGGACTTCCCTCAGTTCCGCTTCGTGCGTCACCACGAGTAGTATAGTCGCGTCGTCCGGTTGCTGATACGCCATCTTCAGCGTTTCCACGGTGGACGGTCAGCCGGCTTCGCGTCCGGCGACGAGCTCCGGTCGATGCGCCTCAAGGCTGGCCGAGAGATTCAGCAGGCCGAGAACCCACAGCGGGGCCAGCGCCCGCAGGGCATTGGTCGGAACGCTCCACACGCTGACGGACAGAATCAAGCCCAGGGCGGCCCACGCGACACCGCACAGAGTCAGCAATCGGTCGCCCTTCAGGATCGCCAGCCCCAGCGATCCGATGACCATGCACGTCACCAGCATCCCGACCATCAGAGTCGATCCAGCAGGTTCGCTCGCCAGCCAGAGTGGAACAGCTTCGATGATACCAGACAATGGAAACGTAAGATGATGCAGACCGGGCGCGTAGCCGCCCTGCGAGATCGCTACCCACAGGGCCCACGTTCCCACCGGGATGACCGACGTCACAGCCGTCAGCAGAGCCGCCCCGCGCCTCCGCTCGAGCCACAACCAGACGGCCACGCTCCACGCGAACAGCAAATACACTTCCTTGGTAAGGGCGGCGAACGCCAGAAACGACATGGCCCCCCCGAGTCGACCGCGTCGGACCAGGGCGACGCCCCCCAGGGCCAATCCCAGCGCCAACGCGTCAGAGGTAAGCAGCACTGCGGACAGAAGCGCGCCCAGATTGGCCATCGACGCCAACACCGCCCACCGAGCCAGTTGTAGTTGATGTCCCAGGTCCGCCGCCGCCGCGGTAGCGAGACCCACCCCCACGATCGCCCAGATGACCAGACCCATCAACGTCATGCCGCCGGGAAGCGTGCCGAAACCGCCTGCCAGGAGCGAATACAGAATCCGTCGATAACGGTACGGCGCCTGATCCAGCTCGCGCATTGTACCTGCCGTGTCGTTCCGGTTGAACGGATCGCGCGCGATCAGGTAGGAGATCTGTCCATCGTGTCCCAACGCGTCCGTCGGGTGAAGCGGTCCCAGCTCTGACTCGATCTGAGGAAGCAAGGGGTTGGCGCTGCCGACCCGCAACAGCCCGGCCCAGTTGTCCGGGCTCGGCAGCACGAAAGCGATCTGTCCCGCCAGGGCGAGCATCGCTCCGGCACCGAACCAGCCGAGCCAGGCTCGCCGGCGAATGGAATGAGGCGGAGTGGACATCACTTTGCCGATCGTTTCAGTCCATGGAAAGACACCGAACCGCCGAAGTGGACGCCTCCGATCTCTTCAGTCTTGGCCGCCCGACATGGGAGCGCAACGGGTGGATGAGGATCGATGGGTGCTGCCCTGAGCGGGGAGCATGATCGAACGGCAACGCCGACTTTTGGCTCGGTCCATGCTCATTGGCGCTCAGACCTTGTCAGCCGGCACCCTCCCGGCCGACATTGCCTGCCATGAACAAGTCGGACGCTCGGTCATGGGGATTCCTCGTCGTCGCCATCATTGCGGCCGCAATCTTCTTGCGCCTCGGCACCTGGCAACTGGACCGGCTGACCGATCGACGCGCGGACAACGCGCGCCGGCACGTGCTGGCCGTGCTCCCCCCGCTGGAGATCTCCGGGTCCGCCGAACTGCCTCCCCTCGACTCGCTGCTATGGCGTCGCGTACTCCTCACGGGCGAGTGGGACTTCGGCAAGGAGATAATCATCCGGGGACGGGCAGCATACAGCTCACCCGGCGTCCACGTCGTCACACCGCTGCGGCTGGAGAACGGCCAGGCTTTCCTCGTGCTCCGGGGCTGGTTGCCAGCGGCGGACGGTCTCAGCGCCGACATCCGCGCGGCGCGGCCCTCCACCTGGGAGGAGGCTGACGCGGTGACAGTCCAGATCACGGGGCTCGCGCTACCCGGTGAGCGGTCCTCTGCGCTCCCTCCCCGCTGGAAACGGTTCGACGGCTCCAGGCTCCTCGTGCTGGGCAGTCTCGATTTCGATAGCGCCGAGCGAGGGTTTGGGGAAACGCTGGTTCATGCGTGGATCCTTCCGGACTCGCTGCCGGACCTCGGGGCCTCGGGCACACCGAGGCTCGTTCAGCAACCGGCTCCCTCCGACGGTCCCCACCTCGCGTACGCGATTCAGTGGTTTGGATTCGCCGCCATCACGATCGCCGGCGCGATCGTGTTCGTTCGGACCCGGCGGAGAGCAGACTCGAAAGGGAGCGCCGCATGAGCTACCGGAAGTTCGTGGATCGATCTGGTAACGCATGGCAAGTACGCGACCGGAGCCGGTGGGATTGGCACTTCGAGCCCGAGGGCGGGAACTCTGGCCCGGCACGCGTGGCCCGGGCTCCGGGACACCAGGACGACCCGTTCGAGCTCAGCAACGAGGAACTGCAGCGGCTTCTCGACGAAGCTCCCGGAGCCACACGTCCGCGGGCGCCCAACCCGTTCAAGGACTGACAGTCGCGCGGACTTCCGCCACAGTCACTCGCACCCCTTGCCACTTCAACCCACCCGGTGCCAACTTGTCACACTCGGGGACCGGATGGGACTTTTCGGCGCATCGAGCGGGCGTCGGGGACCATTATGAGGACCATCGGCACACCCCGAACAAGCGCATAAACATGCGGCCTCTTGCCGTGCCGAGCGCGCGCTTCGAGCAGTGGGCCTGGCTGGCACACTTCCGGCAAGGGTGATGCGGGACGCGGTGCAAGCGTTCGACGCGCTCGAGAATCGTCCGCGTCGGAGTCCGCCGACCGGGAGATCCCCCTGACCCCGGTCGTGCAGGCTCTCTCAGCCCTACATCGACGGCGACTCGGCCCGATCGCTCGGACCGAAGACGGAGAAGCCATGCCTGAAGAATACACGAAGGGTGACGTCTCCCCGCGCGTGCTCGTCGTGGAAGACGAGGAGAACGTCCGCGACCTTCTGCTGACCGTGCTGGCCGAGAACGGCTACCGGGTGGATGCCGTACGTTCGGGGGAGGAAGCGCTGCGGCAGCTGGATCAGCAGCTCTACGATCTCGTGCTCCTCGACCTGAACCTCCCGGGAATGCACGGCCTGAACGTGCTGGGCGCCGGCCCTGCCCTGCAGACCGACGCACAGTTCATCGTGATGACCGCGTTCGGCTCGATCGACAGCGCGGTCGAGGCGATGAAGCTCGGCGCCGTGGACTTCATCAAGAAGCCGTTCCGCACCGAGGAGCTCCTTCACATCCTGTCGCGGGCGCGCGAGGAACTGGAGCTCAAGCGAGAGGTCGCGCAGCTCCGGAGCCAGACCAGCGCGGGAGTCCGAGCTCACCTGGTTGGCAAGTCGCAAGCGATGCAACGACTCTACGGTCTGATCGAGCGAGTCGCACCGACGCGGGCCAACGTGCTCATCACCGGTGACACCGGAACCGGAAAGGAGCTGGCCGCTCGCGCGGTCCACGAACTGTCCGGCCGAAGCCGCCGGCCGTTCGTCGCCATCAACTGCTCCGCCCTTCCCGAGACTCTGATGGAATCCGAGTTGTTCGGCCACATGAAGGGGTCGTTCACCGGGGCCGTGCAGAGCAAACGCGGGTTGTTCGAGGAAGCCCAAGGCGGGACGATCTTCCTGGACGAAATCAGCACGCTGTCGGAGGGAGTGCAGATCAAGCTGCTCCGGGTGCTGCAGGATCGTAAGGTCACCCGGGTCGGCGCGAGGGAGCCGATCACCGTCGACTTCCGCCTGATCGCGGCTACGAACCGGGACCTCGGTGAACTGGTCACGAAGGGCGAGTTCCGAGAGGACCTGTATTACCGGCTGAACGTCTTCCCGGTGCGCGTGCCCTCGCTGCGCGAGCGCCGCGACGACATCCCCGTGCTCGCCCTGCACTTCCGGCAGCGGTTCGCGGATGAGAACGACCTCGAAGCTCCTGAGATTCCGCCGAAGACCATGACCCGGCTCATGTCTTACGACTGGCCAGGCAACGTCCGGGAGCTGGAGAATTTCATCGAGCGCGCCGTGATCATGCATGCCGGGGCTCGTGCGATTCCGTTCGAGCCCCCGGGGCAACGTCCAGACCCCGAGCGGAATCTTCTGTCGCGATCACGAGAGGAGAAGTGGGATCTCGAGCGTCTAGAGAGGGAGTACATTCTCGACATGCTCGAGCAGACGCAGTGGCACCAGAGCTCGGCTGCGGAAGCGCTCGGGATCAGCCGCCGTACCCTGTATCGGAAGCTGAAGAGGTACCGAGAGCAGGGTATCCTCCCCGAGCCGCACCATATGGCGCTTCGCCCCTGACCGGGAGGACGGCGTCTATCCGATCCAGCCGCTCCGCTGCTCCGGCTCGCGCCCGTGCGGCATCCACAGAGTGAACGTGGCTCCCTTTCCGGGTTCTGACTCGAGCGTGAGCGCGCCTCCCATGTGCTCGGCCAGCTGCCGTGACAGGGTGAGGCCGATGCCCATCCCCCCGCGCGCGCTTCTACCGGATCCGCCCTTCTGATACTCGCCGAAGATCCGCTCCTGGTCCTTCTTCGGAATGCCGGGACCGTGGTCTGCAACGCTGACCGCCAGCCAGCGTTCCGCTTCGTCGACGCCCTCCGGCCCGTCACGCCGGAGTTCCTCAGCTATGTGCACATCCGTGCCCTCGGGCGCATACTTGATCGCGTTGCTGAGCAGGTTGGTCACGATCTGGAGCACACGGTCCGGATCGGCCACCATGCGGAGGTTGCTCCGGTTGCGCTTCAGTCGGAGTCGCATGCCCTTCTGCTCCGCCTCGGGGTGGATCCCGTCCATCGCCGCCTGCAGAAGCTCGTTGACGACGATCATCCGGGGCCAGGTCTCGAGCCGTCCCTGCGACAGGCTCTCGAGATCGAGGACGTCCTGCACGAGCCGCATGGCGTGCTCACTTCCCCGCCGGATTTTCTCGGGAATGTCGCGGGCCTTGCCTGTCACCTCCCCAAGCAGCCTCTCCGACCACATGAGCACACCGCTGCACGCGTTCCGCAGATCGTGATTCACGAACGCGTAGAACCGATCCCGCTGTTGCTGCGTGGCCCTGAGCTCGTCGAGCAGACGCTTAAGGGTCCGGAACTGGCGCGCGTTCTCGATCGACACGGCGGCCTGGGTCGCGAGCATGGTGACGATTATCTCGTCACGCTCGCTGAACGCCTCCCCGCCCTCCTTGTTCGTCAGGTACAGGTTTCCGAACGCCCGGTCGCCGACGCGGATCGGAACACCCAGAAACGAGGTCATCCCGGGATGTGTTCCCGGCAGTCCAGCCGACCGCGGATCAGTAGCCAGGTCGTGCACGCGAATCGGCTCCGTGGCGTGGGTGACGGCTCCCAGGAGACCGAGGCCTTTCGGCGGACCTCCCATCCCTTCGCGCTGCTTTTCGTCGAGTCCGCTCGTGATGAACCGCTCGAGCGCGTCTCCGTCCTGCGAGAGAACACCCAGCGCCCCGTACGCGGCGCTCGTCAGGTCTCGAGCCCGGTCCGTCACCGTCTGCAGCACGGCGTCCAGCTCGAGATCCGAAGCCACAGCCACTTCCGCGTCGTGAAGGTCGTGGAGCACGGTGACATGGTCTTCGCTCTCGGCCCGCAGTGTGTCCGACAATTCGGCGCGCGCGGTCTGCGCCTCCAGCAAACGGTCGTTCTGGATGGCGAGGCCGGCGAGATTACCGAAGGCGTACAGCAGGTCGGCATCCTCCTGCGCGAACCCCGCGGGATCCGGCCGGCCGACCACGATCAGGGTGCCGATCACACCAGCTCGTTGCCGGAGGGGGACGGCCAGCACACACCTTTCCTCAGCGGGATCCAGCACGAGCGCCTCGTAGAACGGCTCGTCGGGCACGTCGTTATCGATGACCGCCCTGTTCTCGCGGATCGCGGCGTAGCTGAGCGTGCCCTCCACTGGGTATCGCGCTCCGCGGACGGACTCGAGCGAGCCACTCGCGCCCGCGACTGTCAGCTCGAGCGCATCGGCATCGTAGAATGCGACCGCGGAACCGGTACCGCCGAACAGGTGCCGGGTACGCTCGGTCACGATAGAGAGAATGTCCTGCAGATTCTGCGTCTCGAGGATCGCACTCCCCGTCTCGCACAGGCCGGCGAGTCGAGACCCGATGTCACTGGACTTCGCGCTTCCCTTGCTACCCAATCTCGCTCTTCGGCTTGGGTTTCAGGCACGATTCGCTTTTCGCGGCGTCCGCTTCGGCGGGATACGCGATTGGCGCTCTCCCGGACCCGGGCTCGGTAAGGAGACAATATTTCACATCGAGGTGGAGGCCGCCAGAGCCCGAAAGGGGCGATCCGGCGACCTCACCGGTCAGGAAAGGTACCGCGGGCGCCCGAAGATCTCGGTGTAGACGATCGCGCGAGCGGCGAGTGGAAGCGCCTCGATCCTGCTCAGGGCTCCCCGGGTCGAGGATCGGCGCAAACGATACGCGTCCGAGGAGGTCGTGGAACGGTCCGGCTCAGCGGGCTCCGGCTTGGCCGACCTCGGTGTCACGGACCGAGAGGGCTGATCATCCCTCGCATCGGAGGTTCGGGGCCCGGTCTCTCGTGCCGGTGGCGGTGCCGCGGGCGCAGGCGTCTCCACCGAAGGTCGAACCTGCAGGGCAACCGCCCGCTCGCCCTGCCGACTCGGATCGAGCATGCGGGCGATGTCCCCGTAGGCCTGCTTGCGCTGCCGTTCCTCGGCGCGCCCCAGGAAGGTGGTCGAACGCCCCACTCGCGTCCGGGAGGCCGCCGGCACACTCTCGTCGCGTCGGGACACCTCCCGGCCCGAGGAAAGGCCCTGCTTTTCCTCCCAGCGCCGGAGAGCCTCGATCGCGCGCTCCTGCGCCTCTGCCGTCCCGCGACGCGTGGCCCCGACGACCTCCGGGCGTCCGGCGGGGCTCAGCGGCTCGCTCTCGTAGGGGTCCTCTCCGGGGACCCGGCGCTGGGCCCGGGCCACCCCCTTGAAGATCCAGAACACCAGGACCGCGATGAGGATGAAGACCTGTTCCATCTCAGTTCCCCGTCTCCTCTCCCTCTCGCGTTCCTGCGATGGAAGCCCGCATGTGAGTGTCCGACTCTATGTTCCGATACCGCATGTAGTCCATCACGCCCAGCTTCCCGGCACGGAACGCCTCGGCCATCGCGAGAGGCACCTCGGCCTCGGCTTTGACCACTTCCGCCCGCATCTCCTCGACTCGCGCACGGTTCTCCTGCTCGTGCGCCACCGCAAGGGCGCGACGCTCCTCCGCCTTCGCCTGGGCGATCTGCTTGTCCGCTTCCGCCTGGTCGATCTGCAGCTCGGCGCCGATGTTCTTGCCTACATCCACGTCCGCGATGTCGATGGACAGGATCTCGAACGCCGTGCCGGAGTCCAGTCCCTTGGCGAGCACGGTCTTCGAGATGGCGTCCGGATTCTCGAGCACCTTCTTGTGTGAGTCGGCCGATCCGATCGTGCTGACGATCCCCTCACCCACACGGGCGAGGATGGTCTCCTCCCCCGCCCCACCGACGAGCCGGTTGATGTTGGCTCTGATGGTGACGCGTGCGATCGCGATCAGCTGAATGCCGTCCTTCGCCATCGCGGCGACCCTCGGGGTCTGGATGACCTTCGGATTCACCGAGACCTGCACGGCTTCGAAGACGTCGCGACCGGCGAGGTCGATCGCGGCGGCCTGCGAGAAACCGAGATCGATATTCGCCTTGTCAGCCGAGATCAGGGCGTTAGAGACACGGGCCACGTCGCCGCCAGCCAGGAAGTGCGCCTCGAGCTCGTTCACGTCCAGGTTTATGCCCGCTTTCGTGGCTGCGATGAGGGGACGGATGATGCCCGCCGGATTCACCTTCCGAAGGCGCATTCCTATGAGGCTGCCGATGCTTACCCGGACGCCGCTGGCATACGCTTCGATCCACAGGCGAACCGGCACCGCCCAGGTGACGACCATTATGAGGAAGAAGGCGAGAAAGACGACGAGGATCGCCCCCACGGCGGTGGTTTCTGTCATGGCTTCATCTCCCGGGTTTCATGGCCCGTCCCAAAGGCGGATGCGGGCCGTTGTATTCTCGTTTCCTTCCGTACCTACACTCGAAGCGCTCGATTTCATCGTCGGCCGGTGGCCGAGTCGGACCGACTTCGCTTCACGTTGCGTCCGGTTCGGACTGCTCCTCGCTCGGCTCTGACCCCTCCGCCGGTTCGGCGCGACGCACCACGTGACGGTAGCTCTCGGCCCGAAGAACGATCACTTCTTCGCCCTTCTCTACCCACGGACCCTCGGTGACCACGTCGATTCTCTCGTCGTCGATAGAGACGGTTCCGGACGGCCGCAGGTCCGTCAGCGCCTTGCCGACACGTCCCTCGAGATCGCTTCTGTCCGGCGCCGACAGGTAGCCCGCCTCCTGTGTCGTGGCCCGGTTCAGCAGGACGCCCGACATCGCGCGGCTGAAAGGAATGTGTCTGAGGACGGCGAATGCCACCACGCCGATCAGCAGAATCGAAACGGCGATAATCCCTAGAGCGCTGATCACTTCTGACACGGTCGGATAACTCCCAAGCATGCTCAACATGAGGGCGGTGAGAACGGAAACACCACCGGCGAGCCCGGCCACTCCAAAGCCGGGGATAACGAACACCTCAAGGGCGATGAGCCCTGCGCCAACGCCAAGCAGGATCACTTCTTCCATGCCCGCCAGGTGCACCACGAAGCGCGCCCCGAAGAACGCCGACAGGCAAATGAGGCCCACCGCACCGGCCAGCCCGAACGTCGGTGTCCTGATCTCGATGATCAGCCCCATGAAGCCCAGGCTGAGCAGCAGTGGCGCCAGCATCGGGTTCGTCAGAAGGCGGACGATCCGTTCCGCCCAGTTGGGGCTCACTTCCCGAACCGGCACACCCGCGAGACCGAGGGAAGTGACCAGCGCCGGCCAGTCGTCCACGGCTGCGGTCGCGACCCCGAGCTCGACCGCTTCCCGCGTCGTCAGCGTCAGCAGCCGGCCTACTTCCGAGATACCCTCGACGGCCACGTTCTCATCGACCATGGCTTCCGCGATCGCCGGATCGAAACCGCGCTCCTCGGCCAGGGCCCGGAACTCTGACCGCATGGCGCTCACCATCTTCTCTGACGCCCGCTTCCCGGCGCCGACCACCGGCGTCGCAGCCCCGATCGTGGATCCGGGGCGCATGTACAACCGGTCGGCCGACAGGGCTATCATCGCGCCGGCTGACAGGGCGCGGCGATTTACATACGCGTGAACGGGCACGCGCGCATCCCGCACGGCGTCGATGATCTCCCATGCGGCATCGATACGGCCGCCGGGAGTGTCGATGTCGAGGATCACGGCGGAGGCCCCCGCTGCGGCCGCTTCCTCGAGCGCTCGGGACACGAACGGGGCGAGACCCATCTCCACAGTGCCGGTGACGGGCACCCGATACACTGGCCCGCTCTCCTGCCCCCGAGCAAAGGGGACAACTGCGGCGAGCAGTACCGCGAGTGCCGCCGGCCAGAGCGGCGGCCGCCACGCGTGGTGGTTTGTCATGGGAAGAAACTAGCGGCGTGCCCGGCGCTTACCAAGGCGTGAACAAATCGCGCTGGACTTTACGACCTCCGTCCGATTGTGGCCCCGCGGCCTCGCTCGCTAGGTTATGCTGTTGCCAAATGGACGGGCATCCCACCTGAACGGAGAGACGCACGAATGGCGGACAAGCTGATCCAGTACGAAGTGGTCGACGGCGTGGCGGTGATCACAATGCACGATCCGCCGGCGAACACGTATACGCACGAGCTGATGCGGGAGATGGACGAGGCGATCCTCAGCGCCCGGTTCGACGAGGCAGTTCACGTAATCGTGATCCGGGGCGCGGGAGAGAAGTTCTTCAGCGCCGGCGCGAACATCAACATGCTCCAGACGTCGGATCCCTACTTCAAATACTACTTCTGCCTGCACGCCAACGAGACGCTGAACCGCCTCGAGCAGACCCCGAAACTGGTCATCGCCGCGCTCAACGGGCACACGGTGGGCGGCGGTCTCGAGATCGCGCTGGCCTGCGACCTCCGGATCGCCAGGAAAGGCGGCGGCAAGATCGGTCTTCCCGAGGTGACCCTGGGCGTGCTCCCGGGCACTGGCGGCACACAGCGCCTCGGCCGGCTACTCGGAAAATCCCGCGCCATCGAGCTGATGGTGGAAGGCCGCATGTTCGACTTCGAAGAGGCCCTCGAGCTGGGGCTGGTGAACAAGATCTACGAGGGCGTTGACTTCTTCGAGCAGATCATGGAATACGCTCGGCAATTCGTCCCACCCAACAAGGCCTCCCGGGCCGTGGGGCGGATCAAGCGCGCCGTGTGCAGCGGCGTGGAGGTTCCGTTCTCCGAGGGCCTCGCAATCGAGCGTGAGCTCCAGCAGTTGCTGTTCCAGGGCTCGGATGCCAAGGAGGGGCTGAACGCGTACATCGAGAAGCGCCCGCCGGAGTTCACCGGCACCTGACCGCGCGGTCGCTGGGAACCGGTCCGGCGAGCCATCGCCGGACCGGACACGACCCCCCCGGATAACGCGGACACCTCCCCGAAAGGATGTCATGGAGCTGCGGACGAAACTGCTGATCGGCGGTGAGTGGGTGCAGGGGAGCGACCGCTTCCCCACCGTGAACCCGGCCACGGAAGAGGTCATCGCCGAGGTCGAGGAGGCGGGCGCGGCTGAAGTTGACGCGGCTGTACGCTCGGCGCGGGAGGCGTTCCAGGACCCGGCGTGGCGTGACATGGATCCGCACCGGCGCTCGAAGCTGCTGTGGCGTCTCGCCGACCTGGTCCAGGAAAACCTCGACTTCATCGCCGCGACCGAGACGCGGGACAACGGCAAGCCGGCGTTCGAGTCCGCGAAGGTGGACCTCCCGTTCGTCGTTGCGAACTTCAGGTACTTTGCGGGGTGGGCCGACAAGCTGTCCGGGGATGTGATCCCCGTTTCGGGCCCGTTCCTCAACTACACGCTCCGCGAGCCCCTTGGCGTGATCGGCGCGATCGTGCCGTGGAACTTCCCGCTCAACATCGCTTCGTGGAAGCTCGCGCCCGCCCTCGCCTGCGGGAACGCCGTGATCCTGAAGCCCGCCGAGGAGACTTCCCTCACGGCATTGCTCCTCGGGGAGCTGGCGCTCGAAGCCGGCTTCCCGCCGGGGATCGTGAACGTGATCCCGGGCCGCGGGGCTATCACCGGACAGGCGATGGTCGAGCATCCGGGCATCGACAAGATCGCGTTTACGGGATCTACGGAAACGGGACGCATCGTCATGCGCACTGCCGCCGAGTCGCTCAAGAAGGTCTCCCTGGAGCTGGGTGGGAAGTCTCCCAACGTCGTGTTTGCGGACGCGGACCTGTCCGCGGCAGCCCGCGGTGTGACGACGGGGATCTTTTACGGGAAGGGTGAAGTCTGTGCGGCCGGATCGCGGCTGTTCGTTGAGGCTTCGATCAAGGACGAATTCATGGACGTCCTGGTCGCGCGCGCCGCAGGCATGACCGTAGGCGACCCGACGCACCCGAAAACGAGGCTCGGGGCCATCGTGTCGAAAGCGCAGCACGAGCGCGTGCTCTCGTACATCGAATCGGGGATCTCGGAGGGCGCCGTGCTGCGGGCCGGCGGGAAACCGGCGAGCGTAGACGGGCGAGGGTATTTCATCGAGGCCACCGTATTTGACGACGTGAAGCCCGAGATGAAGATCGCCCGTGAGGAAATCTTCGGCCCCGTGCTGGCGACGCTCGCGTTCGGCGACCTGGATGACGCGATCGACCAGGCGAACCAGACCATCTACGGACTGGCCGCAGGCGTATGGACACGCGACGTCGGCAAGGCCCATCGCTTCGCGCAGCGCGTAAACGCAGGCACCGTGTGGGTGAACACGTACAACCGGTACGATCCGGGCTCCCCGTTCGGGGGCTTCAAGCAGTCGGGATTCGGCCGAGACCTGGGCGAGCGGGCCCTCGAGGAGTACACGCAGACCAAGAGCGTCTGGGTGGCGCTCGACTGAGCGAGCGGAGATGCCTGACATGTCGACCCGAGAGCCCGACCCGCGGGATCCCCTGATCTGCGGAGCTGTTCGCACCCCCGTCGGCCGGCACGGCGGGGCCCTGGCGTACGTGCGGCCCGACGACCTGCTCGCCACCGCCATCGCCGAGCTGATGCGTCGCACGGGAGTGCCGCCCGAAAGGGTCGACGACGTCATCATGGGGTGCACGAACCAGGCGGGAGAGGATACGCGAAACGTCGCACGCATGGCTTCCCTGCTCGCTGGCCTCCCGGTGGAAGCCGCGGGACAGACCGTGAACCGGCTGTGCGGCTCGGGACTGCAGTCCGTCGTGAGCGCGGGGCATGCGATCCGATGCGGTGAAGGAGACGTGTTCGTGGTCGGGGGAGTGGAGAGCATGTCGCGTGCGCCGTGGGTCACTCTGAAGCCGGAGTCCGGTTTCACGCGCGCGGCGCCCGTGTCCTCCGACACGACGGTAGGCTGGCGGTTCACGAACCCCCGGATGAGCAGCGAGTGGACGACGTCGCTCGGCGAGACAGCCGAGATCGTGGCCGAACGCCATGGTGTAACGAGGGAAGAACAGGACGCCTTCGCGGTCGAGAGCCAGCGGAGGGCCGCCCGTGCGATTCGGGAAGGTCTGTTCGAAGCGGAGATCGTCCATGTCGAGGTGCCTCAGCGCCGAGGTGACCCGATCGTCGTCAAGCTCGACGAGCACCCCCGCCCCGACGTGACCGCCGAAGGGCTCGCGCGCTTGAAGCCCGCTTTCCGCGAGGGCGGCACGGTAACGGCCGGCAACTCATCGGGAATCAACGACGGAGCCGCTGCCCTCCTCGTCACGAGCCGCGAGACCGCCCGCGAGCTGGGTCTCGAGCCGCTTGCCCTGGTCGGTGCGTCGGCCGTCGCGGGCGTGGACCCCTCATTCATGGGTCTCGGACCTGTCCCGGCTGTCCGCAAGGTGCTGCCCCGGGCCGGGATCGGCATCGAGCAGGTCGACCTCATAGAGCTCAACGAGGCGTTCGCCGCCCAGGCCATCGCCTGCATCCGAGAGCTGGGGCTCGACCCGGAGCGCGTGAACGTGAATGGCGGCGCGATCGCCCTGGGCCACCCTCTCGGCTGCACCGGCGCCCGGCTCCTCACCTCGCTCCTGTACGAGATGGACCGGCGTGAAGCGGCCACGGGCCTCGTGACGATGTGCATAGGCGTAGGCCAGGGCATCGCGACTCTCGTACATCGGGAGGCAAAGGCTTGAGCAAAGAGGCCCACGTTCTGGTGGCCGTCGCGGATGGAATTGGCACGGTCACGCTGAATCGGCCCGACAAGCTGAACGCCTTCTTCGGGACGATGCGTGACGAGATCGCAGTCGCCCTAGAGGAAGTGGCGGAGGACCCGGCGGTCCGGGTCGTCGTCGTCACCGGCAGGGGCCGCGCGTTCTGCGCCGGAGCCGACGTCGGCTATATGGCCGACCTGCTCGAGCGCGGAGCATACGACGAGGCCAACCTCCTCGTGACCGCCGGTCGTCGCGTGATCCGGGCGATCATCGAAATGCCGAAACCCGTCATCGCCGCCTTGAATGGCCCGGCGGCCGGGGGCGGAGCCAACCTCGCTCTCGCGTGTGACCTGCGGATCGCGTCCGACAGAGCGGCGATCGGACAGACGTTCAACCGCGTCGGGCTCGCCCCGGACTGGGGTGGCACCTGGCTCGTACCGCGCCTCGTAGGACGGGCCAGGGCCGCGGAACTTTTCTTTCTGGCGGACATGGTGGACGCCGCAGAGGCGGAGCGCATCGGACTGGTGAACACAGTGGTACCGCACGAAGACCTCGAAGCCGCTGTGGGAGAGCTCGCCGGACGTCTCGCGAAGAAACCAGCCCTGGCCCTGGCTCTGGCCAAGGAAGCTCTCCGTAGATCGCTGTCGGCCAACCTCGAGGAGATGCTCGATTTCGAGGTCCGCGCGCAGGACGAGGCCTTTCGATCGGCCGACGCGCTCGAGGGTACTCGCGCATTCGTGGAAAAGAGAGAGCCACGCTTCGGTGCCAGATCCGAGGGAGTGAACCGATGACAGACGCGAATCCGGTCCGGCGAGCGACGCTGGACGACCTGGACGAAATTCTGTCACTGTGGGTGCACTACATCCGTGTCCACCGGGCGAACCCGGCGTACCGGAACATGCCACCTGACGCGCTCCACAAGCGGCGCGAGGTATTCGAGGACCACATCAGGGACGAAAAGTCCGAGGTGTTCGTGGTCGTCGGGCAGGACGGCTCGCTCGAGGGCATGCTTTCGTGCTTCGAGGAGGAGAACACTTCCTATTTCCATCCGCCTCGGTACGCGAGGATCCAGACGCCGTTCGTGCGCCTCGAGGCTCGCGGACAGGGACACCTCAAGCGCTTGCTGGACGAGGCATATCGCTGGGCTAGAGAGAGAGAGCTGACGGAGGTTCGCCTGTACGTCAGCGCGTTGGCAGATTCCGCCAACCAGATGGCCGAGGAGCATGGCTTCGAGGCCGTCGCCATCATCCGCCGCCGTGCGATCGAGTGGGACTATCCATCGGATCCGGGTATTCGAGGATGAGCTGTGAGACGATCCCGCGATTGAGCGGCCCGATCGCGGTCATCGGATCCGGAACGATGGGACACGGCATCGCACAGGTGGCGGCAATGGCCGGGTTTGAGACCCGCCTGTACGACGTCGATGCCACGGCTCGGACGCATGCCATGGCTCTCGTGGAGGCGAATCTCGACACGGGCGTCGAGCTCGGCAAAGTCGAGCCTGCGGCACGGAATGCTGCGCTCGAACGGCTGACGGAGACGGGGGACCCCGGTGAAGCGGCCACCGGGGCCGATCTCGTGATCGAGGCGGTTCCCGAGGATATCGACCTCAAGCGACGAGTTCTCTCGGACCTCGCCGTGCACGTCGCGCCGGCCGCCGTCCTCGCCTCCAACACGTCGTCGTTGTCGATCAGCCGCATCGCGGACGGAGTACCTGGGCCGGAACGGGTCGTGGGCCTTCATTTCTTCAATCCCGTCCACATCATGTCGCTCGTCGAGGTCGTCCGGGGTGGCCGCACCGTCGAACGGGTCGTGGAGCAGGCTCGCGGTTTCGTGATCGAATTGGGCAAGGAGCCCATCATCGTGAACGATGCACCGGGCTTCGCGTCTTCCCGGCTCGGCATCGCGATCGGGCTCGAGGCGATCCGCATGCTGGAGGCGGGCGTCGCGTCGGCGCACGACATCGACCGGGCCATGGAGCTCGGCTACCGTCACCCGATGGGGCCGCTGCGCCTCACGGACCTGGTGGGGCTCGACGTGCGCCTTCGGATCGCCCGCTATCTGCATGGGGAGCTGGGCGAGCGATTCCGACCGCCGGAGCTGCTGGAGCGAATGGTGGACGAAGGCAAGCTGGGCAGGAAAACAGGGCAGGGTTTCTACTCATGGTGACACGGAGGATGACGATATGAGCGATGTGCTGCTTGTGGAGAAGTTGGAAGGTAGAGTCGGACTTCTGACCGTGAACCGACCCGACAAGATGAACGCGCTGAACAGGGAGCTGAGGGAGGCGCTGTTCGAGACCCTGGAGGCGCTCCGGCACGACGACGAAGTGCGGGTCGTCGTCATCACGGGGGCCGGTGACCGGGCCTTCATCGCCGGGGCCGACATCGGCGAATTCAAGGACGCCGGGGCGGTCGAACAGTACCGATCGATGCAGGAGAGCAACATCTACTCCCTGATGGAGGAGTTTCCCAAGCCGATCATCGCGATGATCAACGGATACTGCCTCGGGGGTGGGTGCGAGCTCTCAATGGCATGCGACATTCGGATCGCCTCGGACCGGGCCAAGCTCGGGCAGCCTGAGGTGAACCTCGGAATCATTCCCGGTGGCGGCGGGACGCAGCGGCTGCCCCGCCTCGTGGGCGAGGGTCGCGCCGCACTGCTGATCATGTCGGGCACGCTGATCGGCGCCGATGAGGCCTTCAACATCGGCCTCGTCGACAAGACCTTCCCTGCCGAGGAGCTGCGGGAGAAGACCCTCGAGATCGCCCGCGGGATCGCTGCGAAGTCTCCGATCGCGCTTCAGGCAGCGAAAGAAACCATCCTCGCCGCCCGGAGAATGCCCCTGGACGAGGGCCTCCATTTCGAGCGCGCGTGGTTCAGCCTTCTGTTCAGCACGGAAGACAAAGAGGAGGGAATCTCAGCGTTCCTCGAGAAGCGCGAGCCGGACTTCAAGGGCAGGTAGGCGAGACGGGCTTTGCGCCGGCCAGGCGACCTTCTAGAGCTAGAAGACGCTCACGATCTTCCGACCACCACGCTGGTTCGCGAAGGTCACCAGGCCATCGGCGAGGGCGAAAAGCGTATCGTCATTCCCCCGCCCGACGTTGCGTCCCGGGTGAATCCTTGTCCCACGCTGACGCACCAGGATGTGGCCGGCACGTACTCGCTGACCGCCGTATTTCTTGACACCCAGGTACTTCGGGTTGCTGTCGCGTCCGTTTCGGCTGGAGCCGACACCCTTCTTATGCGCCATAACTACGCCTCGTCACGTTCCTTGATGGCCTTCAGAGCATCGCTCTTCAGGATTCGGCCTTCCTTGCCCGTTCCTTCGATCGTCACGAGATCGATCCCGGCCTCCTCGGCGAGAGCGCGCGCGGAGTCTGTGATGTTGATCTCGACATCGGCCACGACCTCCGCGGCGGGCGTCTCGACCTCGGGCTGAACCTCGGCTGCCACGACATCCGCGGCTACCGGCTTCGCGGCCTTCTTTTTCGTAGCCGACTTCTCCGCCGACGGCTTCGGAGCCGCGACTGTCGCGCCCGTGCCGAAGTCGATCTCGACGACGCGGACATCCGTGAAACCCTGGCGGTGGCCCTGCTTACGCCGGTATCCCTTCCGACGCTTCATCTTGAAGACCACGATCTTGTCGCCGCGTCCGTGACAGATCACTTCGGTGGCCACCGCAACTCCCTCGAGCGTTGGCTGGCCGACGCTCACCTGGTCATCGCGCTGCACGAGCAGCACGTGATCGAATGTCACCCGGTCGCCCGGCTCGGCGTCCAGAGTGGGCAACCGCAGCGTAGCGTCCTGCTCCGCTCGGAACTGCTTTCCTTTGGCCTCGAATATCGCGTACATCGTCATCTTCTGAGTCGTTGGTCAGTTTTGATCCGTAGCCTTTTAAGTTAGGGATCATATGGGATCATGTCAATTTCGCGCGGAATTCAGTCGCATCCGTCAGGACACGGCGTACTTGCCCGTAACGTCCGTGTCCGCAGGTCCCGCGAGAAGCTTGTACTCGTCGTGCCCCATCAGCGGGTCGTCACGGATGTCGAGCTCGATGTTCAATTCACGCGAGACGCGCTTGAGGAACCGGGGCTCCTCTTCCAACAGGTACAGCGCCACCTCGGGATGTACGCGCAGCGTCAGGTCTCTCTTCTCTCCCGCCGAGCGTGCCCGTCGGAGGGCTCGTTCGAGCCGGCGAACGATCGTATCCGGGGCCAGCACCCGGCCCGTTCCGCCGCAGCTCGGGCAAGGCTGCGTCGCCGTCTGGATCAGGCTCGGGCGCACGCGCTGCCGGCTGATCTCCAGGAGGCCGAGATCCGAGATGCTGAACACCTTGGAGCGAGCACGGTCGCGACCCAGATGGCTCCGCATCTCGTGCTGCACCTTCTCACGGTGCTCCGCCTCGTCCATGTCGATGAAATCACACACGATGATCCCACCGATGTCTCGTAGCCTGAGTTGCCGGCCGATCTCCGCCGCCGCCTCGAGGTTCGTCTTTAAGATGGTCTTGGCGGGGTCTTTCCTGCCGGTGTAGCGGCCGGTGTTCACGTCCACCGAGACCAGCGCCTCGGTGTGCTCGATCACGATGTATCCACCCGACTTGAGGTCGACCCGCCGGCGGAACGCGGCCCGGATGTCTTCTTCGATGCCGAACTCGTCGAAGATCGGCACGTCGCCTCGGTACAGCTTCACCCGGTCGAGCAACTCCGGACCCACCTGGCCGAGATACGACTTGATCTCCTGCGCCAGCTCCTCCGAGTCCACCGTCAGCGAATCGACCTTCTCGCTGAACAGGTCACGGATGATGCCGGATGTGAGCGTCGCCTCACGATGCACGGACGCGGGCGCCTTCATGCTCGCGACCCGGCGTTGCACCTTCTCCCATGTCCCCCGGAGCGACTTGAACTCGGCGACGAGGGTCTTCTTCGTCAGCTCCTCACCCACGGTGCGGATGATGACGCCGCCCTGCCCGTTCCCGATTGCCTCATGGGCCATCTTGCGAAGACGCGCGCGCTCTTCACGGTTGTCGATCTTCCGACTCACCCCGACGTGCTTCGAGTCCGGCATGTAGACGATGAAGCGCCCGGGGAGAGACACCTGGGTGGTGACGCGGGGCCCCTTGGTCCCGATCGGCTCCTTCGTCACCTGGACGAGGAGCTCCTGGCCGCGCTCGATAACGTCCTGGATCGGTGGGTACTTGCGGTTGCGCCGGTTGCCGTTTCGGCCACCGTTGCCGTTCTCGTCGTCGTCGTCGTCCTCGTCCACCTCCGACACGTCTGAAACGTGCAGAAACGCCGATTTTGCCGTGCCGATGTCGACGAAAGCAGCCTGAATGCCGGGAAGGACGGCTTCTACCTTGCCGAGGTACAGATCTCCAACGATGCGAGTGTCGTCGGGTCGCTCGTTCATGAGCTCGACGAGTCCGCCATCCTCGATGATGGCCACCCTGGACTCGCTGCCCACGGCGTTAATGACGATCTCACGTCGCATGTTTCTGCGTTATCCCGTCCGCCCCACACCATGGGGCCCAGCCGCCGGCGCACACGGCGCGAGCGACTCAAGTCCTGCGCATCGCCTTCCGGTCACCCCTCGGGGCCGGCGCCGACGCGCTCATATTCCAAGATTGGCGTATGGAACAGGGCCGCGTCTGATGCGTTGCGGCCCCTGTGTCCGGGTTTCAAGGTATGGCCGCAACGGCCCCGCGGCCACCAAACCGGCCGGTCAGGACAGGCCCTGCATCAGCTCCCGCGCAATCACGATGCGCTGGATCTCGCTAGTCCCTTCCCCGATCTCGAGGATCTTGGCGTCCCGCATCATTCGTTCCACCGGATACTCCCGTGAGTATCCGTATCCTCCGTGAAGCTGAACCGCATCGATCGTAGCATCCATGGCGGCCTCGGAAGCGAACAGCTTTGCCATCGAGGCCTCTCGCTTGTGTGGCCTTCCGTTCTGCCTGAGGTACGCGGCGTGATACGTCATGAGGCGCGCCGCATGAATCCGTGTCGCCATGTCCGCGAGCTTGAATTGCACTCCCTGGAAGCGATTGATCTTCTTCCCGAACTGCACTCGCTCGTTCGTATACTTGAGCGACTGCTCCAGCGCTCCCTGCGCCAGGCCCACGGCGTGCGCCGCGATTCCGATCCGACCGCCGTCCAGCGTATCGAGGAAGACGCGGAAACCGTCGTCCTCGTCGCCGAGGAGATTTTCGACCGGCACCTCGACGTCCTCGAAGATTAGCTCCCGCGTGTCCGACGCGTTCCAACCCAGCTTCCGCAGCTTGTCACCGGACGAGAAGCCCGGCATCGGCTCGAGCTCGTCGCTATGTCCGAATCCTACTTCGCGGGCGCGCTCGAGGTCGCAGGTTTCCTTCGACATGATGAAGGCGCTCACGCCCTTGTTGCCCTGCCCCGGAGACGTGACGGCAGCCACGACGAACACCTCGCCCACTCCCCCGTGAGTGATCCACGTCTTCTGACCGTTCAGGACGTAGTGATCTCCCTGCCGCACCGCCGTCGTGAGCATGCAACTGGCGTCTGAGCCGGACCCCGGCTCGGTAAGCCCGAATCCTCCGATGACCTGCCCGCTCGCCAGTGGCGTCAGGTACCTGGTCTTCTGCTCGTCACTTCCCCACCGGTAGATCGGTGTTCCGCACAACGAGGTGTGGGCCCCCACGGTGATCGAGTGGCTGGCATCCACCCGTGCGAGCTCTTCGGACACGATCACCGATGCCATCATGTCCATGTCCGCGCCGCCATACTCATCGGGCCATTGGATCCCGAACAGGCCCAGCTCGGCCATCTTGGCCGCATTCTCCCAGGGAAATTCCTCGCGATCGTCGAGCCCGGCCGCCACTGGCGCGATCTCCGCTTCTGCGAACTCCCTTACCATGTCACGCAGCATCACGTGGTGGTCTTCGAGGTACAGGTCGAACTCGGTCATGTAACCGGAGCTTCCCTTCTTGCTGTGCGGGCCATGCAGTCACGGACCCGTCCAGTGAGATGTGTGGACGAGAGCGGGCGACGTCCCGGGGAACGCCGCCCGCTGGAAGTTACGGCCCCGAACGGCCGGTGGAAACCGGAATCCAGCCAAGGAGCCTGTCCGAGTAATGGGGTGGGTCAGATGGCCGGTCGGTCGTATCTCTCCAACCTCTGGAAGCCCAGGTCGTCCCCTCGCGTCAGGTAGATCGTGCCGTCACCGAACCCCGTGAGAGAGCAACCTGCAGGAATCGTTACGGCCCCGACGTGCCTCCCCTCCCCGTCGAACACGTCCAGGACCGGCCTCTCGCCGGCTGCGACGTAACGCTCCACCCACGCATACCCCTGTGAGTCCACGCGAACGGACCCGGGCACGAACGGCGGCTTGACCTCGGGCCACTGGAAGCGATCCACGGAGGGAACGCCCCGCCCGCCACCGCGCCTCATCCGGGCGTTCATCTGGCCGTTGTCGTT
>CAXMRU010000194.1:0-3111 GCA_964195715.1 Akkermansiaceae bacterium
TGAACAGATCGTGCTCCGGGTAGACGCCTTCCGGCGACATCGGGCTCTTGAAGTAAAACGATAGCCACTCCTGGATCCCTTTGAACTCGCTTCGCTGGGCGAGATCGAGAAACAGGGCGAGATCGAGCACTAGGGGCGCCGCCAGGATGGAGTCACGGCAGAGGAAATCCACTTTGATCTGCATCTTGTAGCCAAGCCAGCCAAAGATATCGATGTTGTCCCAACCCTCCTTGTTGTCTCCACGCGGCGGGTAGTAGTTGATCCTCACTTTGTGGTACATGTCCCCGTACAGATCCGGGTACATGTCGGGCTGGAGGATGTGCTCGAGCACGCCGAGCTTGGATTCTTCCTTCGTCTTGAAGCTCTGCGGGTCGTCCAGCACCTCGCCATCCCTATTCCCCAGGATGTTCGTGGAGAACCAGCCGGCGAGCCCCAGCATCCGGGCCTTGAGCCCCGGTGCCAGGATCGTCTTCATCAGGGTCTGGCCCGTCTTGAAGTCCTTGCCGCAGATCGGGACCCCGTTCCGCTTCGCGAGCTCGAGCATCGCGGGCAGGTCCACTGTCAGGTTCGGTGCGCCATTCGCGAACGGCACGCCTTCCTGGAGCGCGGCCCAGGCATAGAGCATCGACGGGGCGATCGCCTCGTCGTTGTCTCGCATCGCCTGCTCCAGCGACTCGACGGTGTCGTGAGTCGGCCCGGGCGTGAGGAAGATCTCGGTCGAAGCGGCCCACACTATAACCAGGCGGTCACACCCGTTCTCCTCCTTGAATCGGCGCATGTCCTGCCGCAGCTGCTCCGCGAGCTCCATCTTGTTGGCCCCGGTCTTGACGTTCGTGCCGTCGAGTTTCTTGACGTAGGCCTTGTCGAACGCCGCCGTCATCGGCTTGATCGACTTCATGAAATCGGCGATCGGCTCCAGGTCCTCGGGTCGCAACACACCACAGTGGCGCGCTGACTCGTAGGCATCATCCGGGATCGGATCCCACGCCCCGAACACGATGTCGTCCAGGTCCGCGAGCGGCACGAAGTCCTTCACGAGTGGGGTGCGGCTGTCCGTCCGCTTTCCGAGCCGGATGGTGTTCATTTGCGTGATCGATCCGATCGGCTTGCTGAGCCCGCGCCGCACCGCCTCGACGCCTGCAATCACCGTCGTGGACACCGCCCCGAGTCCGACCAGAAGCACTCCCAGACGCCCCTCCGCGGGAGCGATGTCTCGTCCGCCAGTATGTTCGCTCATTTCAACAATCCACTTGAAGTGATATCAACCAACTCGTTTATTTATCCAATTTTCTACGTAACCAATCAGGCGTCCTCCACACCGCCTTCCCGACCGCCACGCCTTCGGGCCGCGTGTTCCGGTAAACCCAGACAATTCGCTGCAGCACCGTGAGGTTCGTCAGGATCGCGAGGCCCCAGAGCACGACGCGCAGGACGGCGCCGTTGCCCTGCTCTCCGAACAGCAGCGCCGCAGCACCGATGAAAAACACCCGCTCCGCGCGTTGCATGATCCCGACTGTGCAGTCGATCCCCAGTGCCTCCGCCCGCGCTCGCGTGTAGCTGATCATGAGAGATCCGGCCATGGCCAGGATCACCACATAGATCATCACGACGTCGTTGGCGTCGGCCCGGTAATCGTTGTACAGCGACAGGAGCCCGATGTATACGATGATCTCCGACAGCCGATCGAGCGTGGAATCGTAGAACGCCCCGAACGGCGATGCCAACCCCGTCCGACGCGCCACCGTGCCGTCGAACAGGTCGAAGATACCCCCGACCAGGATCAGTGCACCGGCCGTTCGAACTTGGTGCGAATGGAAGAAGAAGCCCGATGAACACGTGATCAGGAACCCCAGTGTACTCAGGGTATTCGGATGCACGCGAGCATCGACCATCCAGTCGATAACGGGACTGACAGCCTTGCGGAGGCCTCTCTCCAGCGTCGCCCGGAGTTTCTTCATCACGGAAGAATGATCCTCGACTGCTCGCCATCCTTGACGCCCGCGCCGATCGACTGATTTACCTTGTCCATGAGCTTGTCGAAGTTGGCCTGCGCCGAAATCAGAGACTGGTAACGCATGCCGGTTTGCATCTCCTCGCTCAGCCTGCCGAGGTCGTTCCGCAGGTCCTCCGGGGGCTCCTCCTCGCGTTCCAGGAAGCCGATGAGCTTCTCCTGCAGATCCCGGATGCGATCCAGCTTTTCCTTCGCCTCGTCGTCTCCATCTATGTCCCGTATGGAAGCCTTGAGGTATGCGTACTCAGGAGTCTGAGAGATGAGTCGGCCCACCTCGACCGCTCGCTCGAAGATCCTGTCCCTGTCGGACGATTCCATCCCGATCTCTCTTCTGGATGAGGTGTGCCGCCGGGCTGCGGCCGGCTGCGCCATAGCTGTTTAAGATAACCCGATCATCGCCGAGCCGCGACCGAATCGGCTATCCGGCGTGTCCAATCCCCACGTCAGGTCAGGGCGACGACGAAGCGGTCGCGTCCCGCTATATCCTGAACCAATCGGAGGGCCGTCCACTGTCCCTTATCCTCCAGTATGCCCAGCACATCCGGGCCCTGCCGCTCCCCGATCTCGAGGAAGAGTCCGCCTCCTGGATTCAGGTGTTCGGCCGCTTTCCGGGCGATCTCTCGCACCATGTCCAGCCCATCGACGCCACCGAATAGCGCCACGTGAGGGTCGTGTTCGCTTACCTCACGGGGAAGCTCGTCCATTTCCGCTTCCGTCACGTACGGGGGGTTGCACACGATGATTTCGAAGGTCTCGGACGGTCCGACTCCGTCCCACGGAGACGTCTCCACGCGTCGGAGCTCGACGGCGTCATCCAGATCCGCCCGCGCCCGGTTCTCCGCGGCCTGCTCGAGGGCAAGCTCGGATACATCCACACCCACGGCGAGCCTCACGATTCTCTCCAGTACGAGGGATAGCGCGATGGCTCCGCTTCCCGTGCCGATGTCGAGCGCGCTTTGCCGCAGGGGAGTCCGTTGCCCGGAGGGTCTGCGAACTTTCCGCACGCCGGGCGCGTCCCCGCCGTGAACTGCCCAGTCGACCACCAACTGTACGAGCTGCTCGGTTTCGGGTCGTGGAATGAGGGCTCTCCCGTCTGACAC
>CAXMRU010000195.1:0-6582 GCA_964195715.1 Akkermansiaceae bacterium
CATGTTCCGTCCTGTACTCCGGTTCGTCGTTCGGGCGGAGGCATCCACCCGGCTCAAGATTGGAACGAAGGCGCGAATCTCGTGGTCGTCAGGCGACTGCGCAAACCCCTCGCGGCATCAGTACTCGTCGGCGAGCGCGAAGATCGGCTTCCGCTTCGCCCACAGACCACCGGTGAAGTCCGGGAAGGCCACGGGATGGCTCCCCATGGCGATGGACTGCTCCGAAAGCGGACCGATCACGCTCCATGCCGCCGCATCGTATACGTCCAGCGGAGTGGGCTCGCCCCGCTTCACGGCTTCGACGAACGCGTTCATCACGAAGAAGTCCATGCCTCCGTGCCCTCCACCCTCAGCGTCTTCCGCGTACCGCTTCCACAGCGGGTGGTCGTAGGTCTCCTGGTACGACTCGAACGACTCCCAGCGGTGCGCCTCGGGGCTCACCCCTTCGATGTAGATGGACCGGTTGTCGTTCATCCACAGACCGCGAGTGCCCTGCACCCTGAAGGCCAGCGAATAGGGGCGCGGCAGGTTGGTGTCATGGCTGACCATGACGGTTTCGCCATTGCGGGTGTGGATCACCGTGGTGACGATGTCGCCCAGCTTGAACCTCACGTCGGCGTTCGGATGGTCTTCGCCGCCCTGTGCCACGATGTACTCGTGCAGGCCGCGCGTCTTGGTGGCGTGCGACGTGAGGGACACGAACAGGTTGCCCCGGTTGATGTCCAGCCAGTTAGCGACCGGGCCGATCCCGTGCGTCGGATACAGTTCGCCGTTCCGGTGAATCGAGTGGTACGTGCGCCACACCGCCTCGCCGTTCGCGCCCGGACCGAACTCGGCTCCCGGGTTGAATTTCACGGCCCGCAAGTCGTGCTGGTACCCGCAGTGGAGGTGCATCATCTCGCCCAACAGGCCCTCGCGGACGATCTGGAGCACCGCCATCACGTCCCGACGGTAGCACACGTTTTCCATCATCATGAAGGGCATCCCGGTGCGTTCGTGAGTCTCCACCAGGTCCCAGCACTCCTGAACCGTCGTGGCGGCCGGCACCTCGACGCCGACCGCCTTGCCCCGCTCCATCGCCGCGATCGCCATGGTCGTGTGCCACAGCCACGGAGTGGCGATGATGACGGCGTCGATGTCGTCCCGCTCGAGCAGGTTCAGGTAGTCTTCCTCGCCGGCCGTGAACTGTCGGGGTCCCTTGCCTCCCGCCTCCGTGACCGCATCCGCCGCGTGCTGCGCCTTCTCGGGCACGATGTCGCACACGGCCTTGATTTCGGTGTCGTCACGCTGGAGGGCCAGGCCGAGGAGCCAGGTCCCGCGCCCGCCCATGCCTATGAAGCCGAGACGGAGCCGGTCAGAAGCCGCGTTTCGGTCTCTTCCGAGCAGGGCACCCGGCGCCAGGGAAACGCCGAGGGCCGTGCCGGCGCCCGCTTTCACGAAGTCACGTCTATCGAGAGGTGTCATCGGGATTCCTCCGGTGGAGCGTGTGGGTCGGTCGGCAGCTCACCTCAGTAGGCCTCCGCCGTGCCCAGGTTCCGCTTGCTCAATTCCATCGGATCGTCGCGATCAGGCCCTAGCGGAGTCAGACGGAACGAGTACGAATACTCGCGGACAGGCAGACGATAGGGCTCGTGCGGCTGCGCGCCCCAGCTGTTATCGCCGCCGACGCCCATCTGCCGGTAGTCCAGGTGGACGGCGACCAGGTCACGCGGCCTCAGGTCGTACGTATGCCGGCCACGCTTGGTCGGCCCCTCATCCAGATCCTCCTGCAGGAACCGGAGGGCGCTCCAGTCGAGGGTGGGCATTCCTATCGCGGCGAGGCCCACCCCGGTCGAGTCGCGGAACGCCACCCACCGGGCCTCCGTACGGTTCCCGTTCTCCTGTGGACGGATGTAGGGGAAGTACAGCGCGTCGACCGACGCTTCGTACAGGCCCACCGGAGATCCGGTGTGCCTGTCGCGGTAGTTCTCATGCGGACCCCGGCCGTACCACGAAACGTCGTCCAGCTCAGGGGAGAGCGTGAAGCGCATGCCGAATCGCGGCAGGTCAGGCAGCCCGCCGTCGCCCATCACCACGCTCGCTGGGACGAACCGACTCGTGACGACCACGTCCCCGGTACCGTAGACCTCGTATAACAGGTAGTGCAGCGCGTTCACTGCGGGCAGGCCGAGTGTCACATCGATCCGCACTTCGCCGGGGCCGACTCGCCTGGTCGCGAGTCGCTCGAGCGTACGGATCCGTCCGGCATCCTTCCAGACACCCTGCACACGAGGCATCCGGTAGCCAAAATCGTTGTCGGTCGGTGCGCGCCAGAAATCAGGCTCCAGCCCGCTCTTCAGAAGCTCACGGCCATCCAGCGCAAAAGACGTGAGAAGGCCGGTCGCCAGATCGATCTTGACGGAGAAGTCCTCGCCGGTGACCGTGATCGCCTCGCCGGATTCGTGGAGCTCCAATGGCAACATCTCCGCGACGCGCGCCGGCACGGGTGGACGGTACGCGGGCAACCGGAACTGTTCCCATGCCGCCAGCCAACCCGCCGGCAAGAAAGCTCTCTCCTCGCGCGTGCGGAACTCGATGCGGAGGAAGTACTCCACGCCCGGCGCCGCGTCGATCGGCGGCAGGGGCAGACTCAGCTCGATCGAGTCGTGAGGGGCGAGCGTCAGGGCTCCCAGGTCACCGCGGGCCAGCACGCCTCGGGTATCGGCGCTCAGCTCCCACGAGCCCGCGAGCTCGCTGAGGTCCGTGAAGTCGTGCCGGTTCACGATCCGGATGCGGCCATGCTCGAGGTCCACCGGTCGCACCCGGACGTTCTGATAAACTTTCCGCACTTCCTCGAAATGGGGATTCGGCGTTCGGTCAGGCGCCACGAGCCCGTTGATCAGGAAGTTCCCGTCGCTCGGAACGCCCGGCGGACCGTAGTCGCCCCCGTACGCCCAGTAGGGCTCGCCCTGCCAGGTCTCGGCGTACAGCCCCTGGTCCGCCCAGTCCCAGATGAAGCCGCCCTGCAACTGGTCGTGCGCCTCGATCACATCCCAGTAGTCCTGCAGGTTTCCGACGCTGTTTCCCATCGCGTGCGCGTACTCGCACATGATGAGCGGCCTGTCACGAGGCTCGGATGCGTAGTCCAGCAGATGCGGAATGCGGGCGTACATCGGAGCGTAGATGTCCACGTGCGGCCGCTGGATGGCCCGCTCGTACTGCACGGGACGCGAAGGGTCGGCCTGGTGGATCCAGGCGGATGTCGCTTCGAAGTTCACGCCGTCCCCGCCCTCGTTGCCGAGCGACCAGATGATCACCGACGGATGGTTCTTATCCCGCTGAACCATGCGGATCGTCCGGTCCAGGTGCGCCGCCTTCCACGCCGGATCGTTCCCCAGCGTGACCTCCGGGTCGTAACCCATCCCGTGCGACTCGATGTTGGCTTCATCCACGATGTACAGGCCGTACTCGTCCGCGAAGTCATACCACTGCGGGTCGCTCGGATAGTGGGAGGTCCGGACCGCGTTCACGTTGTAGCGCTTCATGAGCTCGATGTCGCGGAGCATCAGCTCGTCCGACATCACGCGCCCCGTGTATGGGTCGTGCTCGTGCCGGTTCACTCCGCGCAGGGTCACCGGTACCCCGTTCACCTGGAGCATTCCGTCCCGGATTTCCACGGTACGGAATCCCACCCGGGCCGGGATGACTTGCAGAGTGCGGCCTTCATCGTCCGCGAGCGTGAGGACGAGCGTGTACAGGTCGGGCGTCTCAGCGGTCCACTTCCGGGGCGAGGGCACGGCGCCCTGCAGGGTCACCCAGTCCGTCCCGGCCGCCTCGAGGGCAAACGTGGTCGTGAGAGGAAGGTCGAACGTGGGGTCGCCGTTCCTGTCGAACAGCTCGGCGGTCAGCCGATACGCAGACACCGGGCGGGCGAGAACGCTTCGCATCTCCACGTCGATCGTCAGGAGGCCGTCCAGGTACTCGGCGTCGAGCTCGGGCCGGGCCCAGAAATCGCGTATGTGAACGCTCGGGGTAGCCACCAAGAAGACGTCGCGCTCGATGCCGCTGATCTTCCAGTAGTCCTGCCCTTCCAGGTACGCACCATCGGAAAAACGGTAGACCTGCACGGCCAGTGTGTTGGCGCCCGGCTTCAGGAAGCGCGTGATGTTGAACTCGGCCGGCGTCTTGCTACCCTGGCTGTACCCGATCGCCTGACCGTTCACCCACACATACATCGCCGACTTCACGCTGCCGAAGTGGACGAACACCTGCATGCCGGCCCAGTCGTCCGGGACTGTGAAAGAGCGGCGATACGAGCCCACCGGATTCCAGTGATCAGGCACGCGTGGCGGGTCGGGCGGGAAGGGGTACGGGATGTTGGTATAGATCGGAATGCCGTACCCGAGGAGCTCCCAGTTGGAAGGCACGGGGATCTCGTCCCACGAACCATCATCGAAGTCGGTGCGGAAGAATTCGGTCGGTCGGTCGGCGGGATCGCTGACCCAGCGGAACTTCCACGGGCCGTTGAGCGACTGCACGAACGGCGATCGACCGGGATCGCGGGACAGGGCGCTTTCTTCATCCGCGAACGGAACGAAGGTGGCTCGCGCCGGCTCCTTGTTCCGCTCGAAGACGGCGGGGTTCTCGAGGTCGCGGTGACCGATGTTATCCTGCGCTGTCGCCGCCCGTGGTGAACCGACGGCGAGAGCGAGGCCTGCCAGGACCGCGCTCGTGTATGCCTGCCGCATGACCGGACTCCGAATCCAGGGTCGGGGATACCGGGAGGTTACTACGAAACCTGACCTGGCGGAACAGGCTACGAAGCGCGAATCAGGGGCCTTCCGGATACGAAAATTCGGTCGTCAGGATCTCCTGGGTGAAGAAGCTGAACGGCTCGCCGAGCCCGACTCCGCTTCCGGACCGCGTCTGCCGCTCCTCGAGCCACATCGGAAGCAGTGACACGGGGTCGGACATCAGCTCCACCCGGCCTTCGATGTGCAGCTCCTGGAAGGTCAGGGCGTCCGCCTCACCCTGGAGGAATTCGCTCGAGACTTCCCGTCCGGCGGCCGCCAGGATCTGGGCTCCCAGCGAGTCGGCGAGCATCTGGGCTGCCTGCCCGATCGCAGCATCCGCGGGGCGAGTCACCATGACGAAGATGGCGCACGTGATCCCGCCGCCGGGTGCCTGGCATTTTCTCTTCTCGGTCACACCGGCGTGAATCGTGTACTTGATCGGCGGGCCCGGGACCAGTGGATTCGGGGCTACGATGTCCGCCGCGAACACCCGGCCGACCTCCCAATCGGTATAGGCCCACTTGTCCACCAGGGACGACCAGCGATCGGACGCCAACGCCTCGATCACCTCTTCGTTGACAGCGACGGCCAGCATTTCGTCAAGCAGACCCGCGATCTCGGGGTCGCCACCCGCCAGCGCTGCCGAGATGGGTCGAATCGAGTTGTCGACGCGGAACCGGAACGCTTCGAGGTTATCGACGCGAACGAACTCTCCCCGCCTGGTCACGACCAGGTTCGGGAGTCGCATCCAGTACTTCAGGTTGTTGGCGACGACCTCGTTGACCCTGGCGATCGGCGGCAGATCCGGGGGGAAATCGCCCGCTCGCTCGACCCGGATATCCTCGTGCGAGATCAGGAGACCGTCTAGATGCTCGCTTACGACGATCGTGTAGCTGGCCGTGGACACCAGACCCGAGTCGGAGACGGCACCCTCCCGCAGGACGCCCACCCGGCTCTCGGTCGCGTGGATGCGCATTCCGGGCTGCCACCCGAAACCGGGCTTGAACGTCTCGCCCTGCTGGCCGGTCAGGGCCGTAGCAGAAACGATCGACACAAGATGAAAAACGAGCCAGACCGCTGCCGCGCTCGACGCACGAGCCATGAGACGTTCCTTTCGCGGATGCGCCAGCCGACCGCCCCGGAGGGAAGATTCAGGGAAGCTCCTCCCGGACGAGCGTCAGAATCGCCGCCTGGGGCAGAACGAGGTACGTCTTGCCCTCGAACGTGATTTCCACGGCCGCCTTGCGAAAGAACAGGGCATAGTCCCCGACCTGTGCCTGGACCGGCATGTAGCGGGCCTCGCCCTGTGCGATCTTCCAGGGCTCCTCGTCGTCCAGCTCCGTGGGAGCGGACACGGGGGTGCCCGGACCCGTCGCGATCACCGTGCCTCCCTGCACTTCTCTCTTGTCGACCGCAGTCGGCGGCAGGTAAAGACCGACCCTCGTGCGCGCCTCTCCTTCTTCCGGAGACACGAGTATCCGGTCCCCGACTACGATCAGGCGCTTCTTCCATCCGTCCATGACGGCCTCCGTGGGGGTCTGACGGTTGCGACATTGTATAAGATACCCGTTCGAGAGGCCGGGAGCGACGAAACCTGGGGTGCGCGAGTCTTGACGCGCCCCGGCGCCCGGCCTATCACCCCTTCAGGACGTGGCCAGCGGCGCTCGCGGGCCTGACTCTCGACTCCAGGCATCCTGACAGGTTGCTGCAAAACCCTGAGCGGTTATGGGTCTTCTGCATTTCTATCGCACTCCGGGTCTTTCGGAAGCGGCTCGCGCGGGTCTACTCGACCGGGCTCGCGCACGAATCT
>CAXMRU010000196.1:0-1931 GCA_964195715.1 Akkermansiaceae bacterium
TCCTGCCCTTGTTCCACGGAGGGCCCATACCTACCGTATCGCTATTCCAAAACGGCGGTTGTACCTGGGATCCGTTCCTGCCAGGCGAAGTTCGGCGAAACGGGGCTCGAGATGATCGATCAGCTGAACGCGGCATTCTCCGAGCGGTACACGGTCCAACGTGAGCTGGGCCGCGGTGGGATGGCCACGGTCTATCTCGCCGATGATCTGAAACATCGCCGCCAGGTCGCGATCAAAGTCCTGCATCCCGAGCTCGCCGCTGTCATCGGGGCGGACCGGTTCCTCAAAGAAATCGAGATCGCCGCGGGTCTCACGCACCCCCACATCCTGCCGCTGCACGACTCGGGAGAGGCCGACGGGCTCCTGTACTACGTCATGCCTTATGTCGAGGGTGAGTCACTCCGCGATCGCCTGGACCGTGAAACGCAGCTGTCGATCGAGGACACGACCCGCATCGCGAGTGAAGTCGCGGACGCGCTGTCGTACGCGCACGCCCGGGACGTGGTGCACCGCGACATCAAACCGGCGAATATCCTGCTATCGGGCGGCCACGCCCTGGTGGCCGACTTCGGGATCGCGCGGGCCGTCACCGAGGCCGGCGGAACGAGGCTGACGGAAACGGGACTGTCGCTCGGGACGCCACACTACATGAGCCCGGAGCAGGCAAGCGGCTCGGCCGACGTGGACGGGCGGAGTGACGTGTACGCCCTGGGGTGTGTCACCTACGAGATGCTGGTTGGAGAGCCGCCACACTCCGGGCCGAACGCGCAGGCCGTCATCGCGAAGGTCCTCACGCAGCCCGTCCCCAGCGTGCGGGAGGGGCGCGAGACCGTCACACCGGCCATGGACGCGGCGGTGCACAAGGCGCTGGCCAGGCTCCCGGCCGACCGGTTCGCAACTGCCGATCAGTTCAGCGGCGCGCTGCGACAGTCGCTGGACGCTTCGGTCTCGGGCGTCTCGTTCGCGGCGGTGCCAGCCGCCCGGCCCACGGATCGCCTGTGGAAGATCGTGGCGATCGCGATGTCGGTCGTGGCGCTGGGCGCCGTCGCGCTCTGGACTCCGTGGAGAGGAAATGTCACTTTGGAACCCGCTTCGGTCTATCGCCTTTCCGTGCCGATCGAGCCGCTGGCGGTGACCGATCACGCCCCCGGTTCGGCGGTCGCGCTCTCCCCTGACGGGTCGTTGCTGGCGTACGTGTCCGGCGATGGCGGGATGGGTCAGATCTACCTGCGTCACCTCGGAGCGTCCACGGCCACGCCGCTGGCTGGAGCGGAGAACGCCCAGAGCCCGTTCTTCTCGCCCGATGGGGACTGGTTGGGGTTCGTGGCCGACAACATGCTCACGAAGGTGCGCCTGTCGGACGGCACGCGCGTCACGATCTGCGAAGCTTCGATGATGCACGGAGCCAGCTGGGGATCCGACGGCACGATCGTGTTCGGGGCGACGGAAGAGAACGGGTGGGGCCTGTCGCGGGTGTCGGCGGAGGGAGGAACGCCGGAGACCCTGCTTACTCCGGGCGAGGCCGGCGAAGTCTACCTGCTCTATCCCGAGCTGCTTCCCGATGGCGACGGCGTTCTGTTTACTCCGGTGAGCGGCACTGGTCAGGCGTTGAGCATCTCGGTCTTCTCCTTGAGCACCGGCGAGCGAAAGTCCATCATCGAAGACGGAGGCAACGCGCGGTACCTCCCCTCCGGTCACCTGGTGTTCGCGCAACCCGGTGGGCTGTACGCCGTGCGATTCGACGCCGCGGATCGAGCCGCCGTCGGATCTCCGGTCAGGATCGTGCAGGACGCGTTGCTGGGAGCCGGGGAGCCGTCCATCGCCCATTTCGACGTGTCCGCCGACGGCACTCTGGTGTACCTGGCGAGAGAGGGAGCGGCGGCGTTCGAGGAGCAACTGGTTTGGGTGGATCGTGGCGGTGGGATCGAGGT
>CAXMRU010000197.1:0-4094 GCA_964195715.1 Akkermansiaceae bacterium
CGTCGAATAGAGGTTTCCGGGCTTCCGGTTCCACTGCTGCCCCTCACCCCGGTCCGGGGGAAGCTTCACAACGTGGCCGGTAGACAGATTGAACGTCTCGTACACGTTGAGCACCGCCTGCACCGTGTACTCGCCCGCTGGTAGGTCGGCCAGGCGCTCGATCGGGTGGCCGAACGTCGAGCCGTCGATCACCGCCGCTTCGCCCGGCTCCCAGCCCTCCACATCGACGCCGAACCCCTGCGCGCTGCGCGCCGGCTCGGACCTGAGCTGGAAGCGGGGCTCGGACTCGTCGTCGGCAGGCGCGATCAGGAGGATGACCCGGCCGTCCACCGGGCCGGTCAGCACGTCGCCGTCGTAGTGAACAGCAAAACTGAGGGGGGTCGTGCCGTCTTCGGCATCCCCGACCGGAGCGCAGGCCACGGCGGCCGCTGCCAGCAGGATTGCGAAGACCGGAGTGCGAGCTCGAGAAAACTGCATGGTCGCTACCTCACATGATCTGTCGGGATGCGTTCGTAACCTTGTCCCACAGGCGCTGCCGCTCGCGCGATACTTCGCGCTTGTAGCGCGGATCGTTCCTCACTCCGGAAGTGGCTCCGAACCAGCCAGGGCTCAGAAGAATTCATCGAACAGCCTGTCCGTGGCCTCATCTGCCTCCACAGATGGCAGGGCCTGTGTGCGAAGCACCGTCACCGCTCGCGCGAAGGCTCCAAGATTCTCGATAAATCTCGCGAAACGAGCTTCATCAATGTAGTCCAGCGCGGTCTCGTCACCGATGAAATTGGCCACGACGCCCCATCCGCGACCAGCCCGCCGAACGCCGGCCGCCAATTCGGGGTGCTCAGCCTCGATCGCGTACGCGTAGAGCAGCACAGCCAGCTGGATGCGGCCCACGTGGGTTTTCTGGATCGCCATGCGCTCACGGCGTGCCCGAATCTCGGACACGTCGAACAGCATCGTTGCCGGCGGAAACAGGTTGGGGACGGCGTTCTCAGTGAGCCAGGCGGTTTCCCGCTCGATTACGTCCACGACCAGCGGATTGACCTCATCGGGATCTCCCGCCACGGGCAAAGTGACAATCGACGTCTCCCGCCCTCCGCCGTGGTCGGTGGCCAGACCCATGTCCCCGAGGACGACCAGCAGACTGTCGCCTGGCGGAAGCGGCAGCATGTAGACGAAGGAACCGGTGGAGATGGTATCCGCCGGATCGGTCACCGGTCGCACCTCGCCCCAGTGGCCCCAGCGCTGGCTCACCGGAACGAATACCGACATCGCGCCGCACATCGAGTCGTAGTACGGGGCGAAGATCCGGTCCTGCAGGCCTGCTTCTTCGACCACGCCGGCCAACGCCTCAGCCTCTGTCCAGTCCAGCTCCCGGGGAAAACCCTGCCCCGCCGCCCATGCCACTTCGACCGGGAGGCTCGGGATCGCGAACGGGAAGAGCGTCGCGACGAGAACGATCGCCCCTGTCAGCCAGTGCTGCGCTTCCTCCCCTGTGAAGCGCACCAGTAACCAGGCGATGAACACGCCCGCGATCGTGGATGCGGCCACCGTCGACTGAAGGAAGAACCGCAACCCATCCTGAAACAGCCAGGCCAGCGGCGCGGCGGCCCACAATAGCAGGAACACTCCCTGCTTCTTCCGCCACGTCTGCCACAGGAGCCAGATGAGGCCCGGCGCCGCCAGCACGTACGTGAACAGGGCGATCGAGCCAGCGACGTGGCCCCTCTGCCCGTTGTACCAGTCGAGGTAGCGCAGGAAGTGTACGATGTAGGGCGATGCGAGTAGCACCGTGCATCCACCGGTGATGAGCAGCGCCTTCCACCGGCGAGTGGCGATCGCCGCGAGCAGGATCCCGAGCCCGATCACCGGCGCCCCGCCCAGGTGCACGTAGGTAGTCAGCGTTCCGAACAGGACCGCGAGGACGTACCGCTCTTCGAGGAAGAACCAGATCGCCCAGGCCGAGAGGATGAAGATCCATCCGGACGGAACGCCCACGAAGAAGGGTGCGGCCGAGAAGACGTTCCCCGTGAGCAGCGCCGCCGCAAACAGCGCCGCTCGGTCCCCACCGAAACGCCGGGCGAAGAAGATCGCCGTGAATACGGCCGCCGCCCATTGGCCCACAGCCAGGACGGAGAATGCGTTCACGTAGGCCCACCCGTCGCCGCCGAGGACACGCCCGACAACTGCGATGGCGTAGTGGAGCGCCGGGCCCTGCAGGTTCGGCCGGCCGCTCGGGGCCCAGTTCAGGGAGTCCCACCAGTAGACGCCGTTCTCGGCATACTGGCGAGCGAGCGAGATGTGGAAGCCGAGGTCGTTGTCGGCAAAGTAGTCCCGGAGCATCAGGAGGAGAAAGATCGCGTGGATCGCGATCACGAGAACCAGGGCACGACGTGCCCCGCGCGAATCGCGGTCGGCTTCCGGGACGAGGCTTACATTCATGCTTCCTCGGAGTGCAGATTGACTCGGCCGTTCATGAGGGCTTCTCGTACACGGTGACGTGGGTCCCGCTCACGGCTGTGAACGGCTCCTCGTTCCAACCGCCCCACCGGTGCTCCAGCTCGAGACCTGCCAGGCGAGCCATCAAGTCCAGCTCCGAGGGCCAGCAATACCTTGCCTCCACTGGATAGAAGCGCGTTCCCCGTTCGGTCAACGATACCACCCTCGCCTTGACCTTCTGGTGGATGGGATCGTGCATCGACGCCTCGAGGCGAAGCCCGTCCCCGTTGATCCCCGTGACCGCCAGCCGCAGTCCACGGTCAAACCGAGACAGGTCCGGGACGAAACATTCGAGCACGAACCTGCCGCCCGGGACGAGCCGTGCCGCGACGTTCCGGAAGCACCGGACCTGGTCGTCCTGGTCCGCCCCACCCGGCTTGGCGCGCAGCTTCTCGACCATGGCCGACGACGCGTCGATTCCGTGTACCGCCAGGCCCCTCTCGGCAAGCGGCAGGGCCACACGCCCGGTGCCGATACCGAGCTCGAGAACAGGACCGTCCCCGGCCAGCTCCGCCAACCGGCCGACGATCGGCGCGACATCACCGCCGGAATACCAACCGTCGTACACGTCGGCGACTCCGTCACCGTATGTGGATGCGTCGTAGTCGTTCATCTCGGCACCGTCCTCTAGCAGGTATCGGGAGCCTACGGCCTCTCTGGACGTTAACATAAGGCAACCGTTACGCGGATGTGGTCATGAAACCCGAGGAGCAGGAAGCCCGGCTCACCCTGTGGGCCAACGAAGTCGCCGAGGAGTTCGACGGGATGGACCGCCCGGAGCTCGCGGCAGTACTCCGCGCTCTCGCCCGGCATGACGCCGAGGCCGTGCGCGAGGCCGTCGGATTCTTCCCCCCGACGATGCTGGAGGCGCTGAGAGAGATGGTCGGGTTGGAACAACGCGACCGGGAAGAAGCCGGGGAGGAAAGGTCCGTCGAGATCCTCGATTGGCTCGCACGCCTGGTCGCAGAGGTCCAGGACGAGCACCGGACGATCGATCTCGAGCCCGGCGCCGGCGGACCGGTTCAGTGAGCGGAGGACTCCTGGACGAGCGTACGGAGCTTCGAAGGAACGATCGGGCGGCAGACGACGAGTGGGTGCGGGAATTCCTGCATGAATCGGCTGTCGGAGTCCTAGCCACGGTGCGTGATGGACAACCGTTCGTGAATTCCAACATCTTCGTGTATGACGAAGATCGCGGGGCGATCTACCTCCACACCGCACGCACGGGCCGGACGCGCGACAACGTCGAGGCGGACGAGAAGGTCGCGTTTACCGTCTACGAGGTGGGCCGTCTGCTTCCGGCCGACGAGGCTCTCGAGTTCAGCATCGAATACGGCGGTGTGGTCGTGTTCGGAACGGCTTCCATAGTGTCGGATGTGGAGGAGGCGGAGCACGGACTGCAGTTGCTGCTCGACAAGTACGCTCCGCATCTGAAACCGGGACGTGACTACCGGTCGATCACGGCGGGCGAGCTCAAGCGAACGAGCGTGTTCCGCCTCGACATCGAGTCCTGGAGCGGCAAACGGAAGTACGCGGATCCTGATTTCCCGGGCGCTTACTTGTACGAGGACCGACACCGCCTCGCGGTCGAGGCACCG
>CAXMRU010000198.1:0-5164 GCA_964195715.1 Akkermansiaceae bacterium
GGAGGAGGTGCGCAAGCTCGACGAGTACGCTCATGACGTCATGTTCAACGCGATGGACCACAACGGCCAGCTCTGCGTGATGGCCTCAGAGGAGGAAGAGGGGCTGATCCAGATTCCGGCCAAGTTCCCGACGGGCGACTACGTGCTCCTGTTCGATCCGCTCGACGGCAGCTCCAACATCGACGCCAACATCTCCATAGGCACGATCTTCTCGATCCACCGTCGCATCACCGAAGGCCGGGACGGGACGCTCGAGGACTGCCTGCAGCCCGGTTATCGGCAGGTGGCGGCCGGGTACGTGATGTACGGCTCCTCCACGGTCATGGTTTACACGACCGGTCAGGGCGTGACCGGGTTCACGCTTGATCCGTCGATCGGGGAGTTTCTGCTCTCGCACCGGGAGATCCGGCTTCCCGAGCCGGGGAAGAGGATCTACAGCAGCAACGAGGGCAACTACGCGCGGTGGAGCGAGGGGCAGAAGGCGCTCGTGGACCACTTCCGGGGCGACGACGGCAACGGCGGCGACTTTTCCCACCGGTATGTGGGTTCCCTGGTGGCGGACTTCCACCGCACGCTGCTGTATGGTGGGATCTTCATGTATCCGGCCGATCGCAAGAGCCCGCGCGGCAAGCTCCGCCTGCTGTACGAGGCCGCGCCACTCGCCATGATCTGCGAGCAGGCAGGGGGGAGGGCCACCGACGGCGTGCGGGACATCTCGTCGATCCAGCCCACGGCGCTGCACGAGCGCACTCCGCTCTACATGGGAAACCGGGCCTGGGTGGATCTCGCCGCCGAGTACCTCTCTCTGGAGAAGGAGGCGTCGGCCGCCGACTGACCGGCCCGCTGCATCAGTACCACGAAGAAGCCCCCGCTCTCTTTGAGAACGGGGGCTTTCCTCATCGGGGTCCCGGATCCTGCCGGGACGCGGTTTAGCTAGAAGACGTAGCGCAGGCCGAGCTGGAACGCGCTGCGCGACGCGTTGGTGAAGATGTCGTACGGATCGACCTTGCCGTCGCCGTTCGAGTCGGTCGTCGAGCCTTCGTAGCTGAAGATCATCCGGCCCGTAGCGACGTCGCCCTCGCGTCCCCGGTACCGGATGACGGTCACGCCGCGATCGATGTCCGAGGTCCGGTAGGTCTTGTTCTGGAACACGTTGAACCAGTCGAAGACGAAGTCGAAGTGTCCCGGACCGAGGGAACCGAACCGCAGCACTCCCCGGAGGTCGAACCGGTTCGTCCACGGGTTGCGGCAGGTGTTCCGCTTCATCAGCGAGCCGGCCTGCGAGCTCAGACACTCGTTGTCGTCGAGCAGCTGTTGGAAGTTCTGGCCGTCGGCGGGGTCCCTCCACAGGTACTCATTGGCGTTATTGGGGATGTAGATGAGGTCGTTGTCCCGGCTGATCCCCTGCCCGCGGTATCCGTCACCGTTCAAGTCGCCGCGCGCGATGTACGAGTACGCGTTCCCCGACTGTCCGAAGTACTGGGGCGTGACCTCGAGCTGGATGTTGCGACCCAGGTCCGCCAGGAAGGTGGCCGACAGCACGAACCGGTGCGGGCGCTCGAACGTGGAGTTGGTGAGCTCGGGATCGTTTGGGTTGCCCCGGATCGGGTTCCGGCCGTAGTTCGACGTCGCCTGGCTGGAGAACAGGCCCTGCGTGTCGTCCACGTCCGCGAACGTGTAGCCGGCCCTCAGCCCCAGCCAATCGCTCATCTGGCGGTTCACCTCGAACGTCAGGACGAGCGACCGGTTGTCGTTCTGATTCTTCACCCGGACGACCTGGGCAAACTCCTCGCTCACGCGCTGCGGAGCGAACGCGTCGTCCCGCGTGCTCGCCGTCGGCGTGCCGAACAGGGGCCGGTTGCCCTGTGTCGGATCGGTCCCGATCTGCTCGGACGGGATGTTGATGTCCTCGAAGAAGAGCTGCTGCACGGCCTTCGTGTACAGCACCTCGGCCGTGACGACGAAGCCCTTCGGCAGCACCTGATCGACCCCGATGTTGAACTTACCCTCGAGCGGCATGCGGGTGTTGGGGTCCCAGATGTTGACCACGGGCGTACCTGCGTCAGCGGCCGTCGTGCCATCCGTGCATTGTTGCGGGGAGCTGCCGGGATAGTTCGACCGGTTGAACGCCGGAGCGTTCGCGGTGTCGCAGAACAGCTTCACCTGCTGGCCGCCGGTGTTGGTGTAGATGTTCGCAAGCCATACGTACGGGGGGCGGCCCGCGAACAGACCGGCGCCTCCGCGGATCTGGGTCATCTTCTCTCCGCCCGACTGCCAGTTGAAGCCGACGCGGGGCTGCCACAGGATGTTGCCCGACGGCGTTTCCGCCGTGCTGACCCCGAACTCCTGCTCGAACAGCGGGTTCGCCACGGGGTTGTCGGCCATGATCGGGATATCCACCCGGAGGCCGAGCTGCAGGGTCCAGTTCTGGTTGATCGCCCACTCGTCCTGGGCGTAGAAGCCGGGCTGCCACACACCGAATTTGGCCGCCGCATCGGTCACCGCCGGATTGAGCGTGTTGACCTCGTACGCTCCGACTACCCCGTTCTCGAGGTCGGCGAGGTTGTCGTACTGGTAGACGCCGATCGAGGCGGGGAAGAACACGTTATCGAACTTGAAATACTCGACGTTGGCGCCGAACGTCATCCGGTGGGAGCCGAACGACCGGGAGAGGTTGTCGGTGAGCTGGACGAAGTCCTGGTCCAGCGCGTTGGCCTGCGAGAACTCCTCCGCCCCGATCACCAGGGTGGAGTTACCAAACTCAGGATCGCTGGTGTCGACCTCGATCTGCGCGTAGTCCACGAGCGGGTCGCGGAGGTCGCGGACGATCCCCCAGTTGAACAGGAGCTCGTTGCTCCAGGCCCCGCCGATCGTCGAGAACAGCTGCGCGACCAGCGTGTTCGTCGTGTTCGTGAAGTCCTGACCTGTCGATGTGTAACCATAGCCGAAGGAGCCACGTCCGGGCGACCGGTCGGCTCGGTTCCTGGCGTAGTTGTCCCGAACCACGAGCCGATGGTTGTCCCCGAGCTGGAAGTCGAGCCGCGCGAACAGATTGGTGCGTGGGTTCGCCAGCGTGACGTTGGCGGTCGTGCCGACTTCATCCTCCGAGACGCCGTACGTATCGCCCATGATGTCGATCAGGCGCTGCGCCGAGTCCGGGTGGATGCCGCGGTCGATCGCGCCCGGCTGAGTCGGCGATCCGCCCGGCTCGAAGCCCAGACCCGGCGGGGGGCCATCGAACTTCTGGAACTCACCGCCCACGAAGTAGTGAATCTTGTCTCTCTGGATCGGGCCGCCGAGCGTGAAACCGAATTGCGAGTTGTTGAACTCGCTCTTCGGGATCGTCTCGTCGCTAACCGTCAGACCCGACTGGAATCCCTCGTTGGTGTGGAACCCGAACACCGATCCCGACGTCTTGTTGGTGCCCGACTTGGTGATCGCATTCATCAGGCCGCCGCTGAAGCCCGAGTAGCGGACATCGTACGGCGCGGTCAGGACCTGGAACTCCTTGACCACCTCGAGCGAGACCGACTTCCCGTTGACCTGCCCGCCGGGGATGCCGCTGTCGGCGAGCCCGAACACGTCGTTGTTGACCGCGCCGTCGATCTGGATATTGTTGTACCGGTTGTTCTGACCGGCTATGCTCGGCCCGCCCGACGTGACCGAGACCCGCGAGTCGAGCAGCGCGAAGCCGGTGATATCGCGGCTGATGGTCGGCTGGTTCTGGATCTCGGCCGCTTCGATCGTGGTCGAAGTACCGGTCCGCGACGGGCTGAGCAACGGATTCGACTCCGCCACCACCACGAGCGCGTCCAGCTCCACGGCGGATTCCGTGAGGATGAAGCTGGCACCCTCCGTTCGGCCAAGCGTGAGGATGAGCCCCGTCCGCTGCTCGGTACGGTAGCCGATCAGGGATACGTCGACCGTGTAGGGACCACCAGGCAGGACGTGGCCCACGAAGTAGCGTCCCGCCTCGTTGGTGATCGTCGTGGACGACGTTCCCGTTTCGGTGTTGGTGACCGTCACTTGCGCTCCGACCAGTGCCTGGCCCGCCTGGTCCAGAACGGATCCGCCAAGCGCAGACGTGGTCACGCCCTGCGCGGCGGCCGTGGAGGCGAACGCGAGCAGGCCGACGGCCACGATGGCCAGGTTCCGGACAAACAACCGAAGTTTCATGAACGACTCCTCGTTGGTGGGTAGGTTAGGAGTGCGATCGGGCATATGGCTCTTGCCGGGCGTTGAGCGGAGAATAGGGGATGCGGGAAGGCCCGGCACTTTCCACAAGGGAACGAGCTTGCAACGACGCACGTGGCTGCAGCGCACACGCGGGAATATGAGCGAACAGGGAGAACTCTGTCTCGACGCGGACATGCATTATCTGCCTGTTGAGTTTCCGCAAACGATAGAGTACAGTAAACTGATACCAGTATCCCGGGGCCTCCGCAAGGGTGCAACGATCCATTCTGGTTTGCTTTAGCCATGGTCGCGCGTGGACGTCAGTCACTCCGCGAGGTTGCCGATCGCTCCCTCCACCTCCGAGATCAACGCCTGCTTCTCGCCCCACGGCAGGAACGCGCTGCGGAACCCGTTCAGAACGATGTCGACAAGCTCGGCTCGCGTGAACCCGAGATGGGCCGCCGCGCGCACGTACTCTTCGGTCATCGTGGTGCCGCTCATCAGGCGGTTGTCCGTGTGCAGGCTGACCAGGAGGCCGTCGTCGAAGTATCCGCGCACCGGATGCGTCTCGAAACTCTCGACCGCGTGCGTCTGGACGTTGCTCGTGAGGCAGACCTCGATCGTGATCCGGTGGTCGTTCACGTACGCGAGCAGGGAGGGGTCCTCGAACAGGCGCGTCCCGTGGCCGATCCGATGGGCGCCGCAGCCGTGCAGCGCCTCCGCGATCGACTCCGCACCCGCGGCCTCGCCGGCGTGGATCGTGATATTCAGGTTGGCTTCGCGGGCGATTCGAAACGCCGCGGCGTGCTCGGTCGCCGGATTCCCGGCCTCGCCGCCCGCCAGGTCGAACGCCACGACACCGCGGTCCTTGAAGGCCACCGCGAGCTCGGCCAGGCGTACCGACGTTTCGGGAGGCAGGTTGCGGATGCCGCAGATGATGAGGCCGGCCTTCACGCCCAGTTCGGCCTCTGCCCGCCTGACTCCGCGA
>CAXMRU010000199.1:0-10151 GCA_964195715.1 Akkermansiaceae bacterium
GGTCCCGGTGCTGCTAAGCCGGCTTGAGCACAACTGGGCGCGCGGGCACCGCGACGTGCGCCTGTACGAGATCGGAAGCGTATTTCAGGCGCTGGACGACGCCTCGAGGTCTCGCGAATCCGACGCACATCCGTTCCTGGAAGAGATACGTGTCGCACTGGTGTTGACAGGACTCCGGCTACCGGCGCACTGGAGCGGTTCGGGGGGCGACTTCGAGGTCTGGGATCTCAAGGGCCTTCTCGAGGCGATGACCTCGGAACTGGACCTCGGTGAGATTCACCAGGGTGTGGAGCCCGAGGGAGAGTGGGGGCTTCCGTTCGGGACGGAACGGTGGCTCGGCGAGAATCCACTGTGCATCTTGAAGGCTGGCCGGCAGGTCGGAGTGGCGGGACAGGTACGCTCCGAGGGGGTGGATGCTCCCGTGTGGGCGGCGCCCGTGTTCGCCCTCGAGTTCAAGCTTGACGTGGTGGGGCTGGAAGACCGGCGCGAGTACCGGGACCTTCCGACCTATCCGGCGGTGGCACGTGACCTGGCGCTGGTGCTGGAGCGCGACGTGGCCGCGTCCACCGTGGCCGAAGAGATACGGGCTGCTGCCCCGGCCACACTCGAGTCGCTCAGCCTGTTCGACGTGTACGAGGGCGACAAGATCGGCGGAGGAAAGCGCAGCCTGGCCTGGCGTCTGGTTTTCCGGGCGGAAGACCGGACGCTGACGGACGATGAGGTGGAGGAGGGATTGAGCTCGATCACCGTCAACCTGGAGAACCGATTCGATGTCAGAATCCGCTCCTCATGATCCCCCCGAAATCGGGAGGGAACTGAGTGCCCTGGAAGAGGGAGTCGGAAAGCTCGTCGCGGAACTCGAGGAGTATCGGAGGCGCGCCTCGGCGGCCGAGGGTGAGCACGCCCTCCTCACGGGGCTTCTCGAGCGGTCGGGAGTCGAAATATCCGACCCCGCATCCCTGAAGCATCGTCTCCAGGAATTGACGGAGGAGAACTTCCGCCTGAAGGAGGTCCTGCGAGAGGCGCGTGTCAGGGCCCAGAGACTCCGGGGTCGATTGATCGTGATGGAAGACGAGTCCGCGGGCTGAGGAGGTTTCGATGAGCGAAGGTAACGAGAAATCCACGGTTCGAGTCACGATCTTCGGCGAAGAGTACGCGATTCGGACGGATATGGGGCAGGAGTATACGCTGGGTTGCGCCAGGCACGTGGACGACGCCGTGCAGCAGGCCCACGTCCGGGGCCAGGTTGCGGAGCCGCAAAGGGCTGCCGTGCTAGCGGCTCTGCAGATCACGGATGAGCTGTTTCGGAACCGCGCTGCCCTGGCCGAGCAATCTGACAATGTGCTAGGCCGACTGATGGAGCTCCGGAAGCGGGTGGATGAGGCGGTCCAGGGCTGACAGGTTGAGGAAGAAGTCCAGCGGACAGTATTGCGCGAGCCATGACCCCTGCGCGTGATTACCGCACCTCTTGAGCGACCTGCGAGAGCGGTGGCTTGCGGAGGGCTGACCGACCGGACAACTTAAAGTAGTGCCATCGAGGTGGTGCTGGCTATCGATAACGGTCGAGTTGACGAATAGATCGCACGGCACGTGGGGCAGGTATCGCGCCTTGAATGCCGTTGTGTCGGGCCGGCGGGGCCTCGGAGAGGCCGCCGGCTTTTTGCTTTTCAGCCGCTGAGGGTCGATGACGAGCGGGTCGTGAAACGGCGATCGAACATGAAGATCGCGGGCTCAGCTCTCCAACTTGCGCATGAATATAGATGGAGTCAGCGATGGAGAACCTGATCACTATCCTCGCCGCGGCCGTCGCGCTCGTGGTGGGCATTATCGGAGGCCGAGCACTCGAGGTCCGGCGGGCAAGAGGAGCCCGGCGCACCGGTGAGGAAGAGGCCGCCGGCATCCTCGAAGCTGCCAGAGTCGAGGCCGACAATCTGAAGCGAGCGGCCGAACTTACGGGTAAGGAAGAGGGCTATCGACTCAAGCAGGAGCTGGTTGACGAGGCTGAGCAGCGGCGCTCGGAGATCGATAAGATCGAAAAGCGGCTGAGCGAGCGGGAAGATGGTCTCGGGCGCAAGCTGGACGTGCTGGATCAGCGCCAGGAGCGTGTCGAGAAGAGGGAAGAGGAGGTCAGTCAGCGGCGGGATGAGCTAAAGGCCACGCAGGATGAGCTGGAGTCCGAGCGGCGTGAGCTCAGAGGAAGACTCGAGAAGATCGCTGGGCTGACCGTGAAGGAAGCCCGAGCCGAACTGATCAACCGGATCGAGGACGAGGCGAAGGCCGAGGCTGCACGTACCGTGCGAGACCTCAGGGACCGGGCCCGGCAAGAGGCCGAGCGGGAAGCCCGCAAGATTATCGCCATGTCCATCCAGCGCCTCGCGGTGGATCACTCATCCGACATCACCGTCTCCGTTGTTCCTCTCCCGAGTGATGACATGAAGGGGCGTATCATCGGTAGGGAAGGCCGGAACATCCGCTCCTTCGAAGCTGCGACGGGTGTCGACGTCGTGGTCGACGACACTCCTGAGGCTGTGATTCTGTCCAGCTTCGACCCCATACGCCGGGAAGTCGCGCGAATCGCGATGGAACGCCTCGTCGTCGACGGGCGCATTCACCCAGGGCGTATTGAGGAGGTCGTGGAAAAGGCGGGGGAGGACGTCAAGGGGGAAATGAAGGAGGCGGCGGAGGAAGTCCTGTACGATCTGGGCATTCACGACCTTCCGGAATCACTCATCGAGGTGCTGGGCAACCTGAAGTTCCGGACCAGCTATGGCCAGAACCAGCTGATGCACGCTCGGGAGGTCGCTCTGCTGGCTGCCAACATGGCCGCGGAGCTCGGTGTGGATGTCGAAATGTGCAAGCGCATGGGGCTACTGCACGACATCGGGAAGGGCCTGACACACCAGCAGGAGGGCAGCCACGTCGAGATCGGCTACGAGCTGTGCAAGCTGGCGGGAGAAAAGGAACCCGTGCTCAACGCGATCAAGGCTCACCACGGTGAGGAGCCTGCACGTTACCCGGAGACGTTCCTCGTTACGGCTGCTGACGCGATATCGGGAGCAAGACCCGGAGCCCGGCGCGAGTCGTTCGAGCACTACGTCAAGCGGCTCGAAAAGCTCGAGGAAATCGCGCGGTCCTACACAGGCGTTTCGAAGGTATATGCCATCCAGGCGGGTCGGGAGATCCGCATCATGGTTATGCCGGAGAAGGTGACGGACGAGGAAATGGCGGTTCTCAGCGAAAAAACTGCGAGCCGCATCGAAGAGGAGCTGCAGTATCCGGGTCAGATCAAGGTCGTCGTGGTCCGGGAGACTCGGGCCGTCAACTTCGCCAGGTAAGCGGCCGGCGTTCGTAACGCGGCCACCCAGGGTTTTTCAGCAACCTGATAGCTGCCAGGAGTGATCATGTCTGCTCAGATCATAGATGGGAAAGCGATCTCACAGACCGTTCGAGACGAGGTGAAGCAGGAGGTCGACGAGCTCAAGGACGAGGGGGTGGAACCGTGCCTCGCGGTTATGCTGGTCGGAGACAGTCCGGCTTCGAGTGTGTACGTCGGAATGAAGGAGAAGAAGTGCGCCGAGGTCGGAATCAAGGCGGTGGACAAGCGGCTTCCGGTTGAGACGCCTGAGGAAGAGATCCTCTTGATCCTGGACTCGTGGAACGCCGATCCTTCGATTCACGGCATCCTGGTCCAGCTGCCCCTTCCCGATCACGTGGACGAGAAGACCGTGATGGAGTGCATCAGTCCGGCGAAGGACGCTGACGGCTTCCATCCGCTCAACGTTGGCCGGATGGCCAGCGGAGACCCGGACGCATTCCGGCCGTGCACGCCGGCCGGGATCCAGGTGATGCTCAAGCACATCGGCTACGATCCCGCCGGACAGCACGCGGTGATCGTCGGGCGCTCCAACATCGTGGGCCGGCCGATGGCGACGATCCTGTCTCAGAAGCAGCCGTTCGCCAACGCGACGGTCACTATCGCCCACAGCCGATCCAAGGACCTGGGAGCCATCACCCGTCTCGCGGACCTGCTCATCGTGGCCGTTGGGTGGCCTGAGGCAGTGACCGGCGACATGGTCTCCGAGGGCACGGTCGTCATCGATGTGGGGGTCAACCGGGTGGATGACGAGTCGAGAGAGCGCGGTTACCGACTGGTCGGCGATGTCGCCTACGACGAGGTTGCTGAAAAGGCATCATGGATCACTCCGGTCCCGGGTGGGGTGGGTCCGATGACGATCGCCATGCTTCTCATGAACACCGTAAGCGCTGCCCGCCGGCTCTCCGCGGCCGACTGAGGGAGAGCAAGATCCAGGGGGCGGGATCGGCGGCTGAGCCGGGTCGGAGTCCAGCGACCGCCGTACCGGTTTCGGAGGTTAACGCCGCCGTACGGAAAATCCTCGAGACCTCGTTCGCTCCTCTCTGGGTAAGGGGGGAGATCGGCCGTTGGCGGCGCCACGGGTCCGGCCACTGCTACTTCGCTCTGCGGGACGCTGACGCGCAGATCGACTGCGTCATGTTTCGCTCCGATGCGCGCGGGCTTCCGACGGACCCGGATGACGGGATGGAAGTATGCGCGCTGGGCCGTCTCACGCTGTACGAAGCTGGCGGCAAGTATCAGCTCGTCGTTCGCTCTCTCGAGGCGCGCGGTGAGGGTCTGTGGCGCCTCGCGTTCGAGAAGCTGCGGGCTCGTCTTGCCTCCGAGGGACTCCTGGACCCCGAGCGCAAGCGACCCCTGCCGACGGTCCCCGCCCGGGTGGCCGTGGTTACCTCGCGTTCCGGCGCGGCGGTGCGCGACGTCATCGCGGTCATTCGACGCCGGGCCCCGTGGACCCGGATCCTCGTGTCCAGTTGCCGTGTCCAGGGACGCGAGGCGGCGCCAGAGATCGTCACCGCGCTGGAGCGAATCGGACGTGACGGTTCCGCCGATGTGGTCATCGTCACTCGCGGGGGGGGCTCGGTCGAGGACCTGTGGGCGTTCAACGAAGAATCCGTCGCCCGCGCCATCGTGTCGTGTCCCATGCCTGTCGTCTCGGCGGTCGGGCACGAGATCGACTTCACCATCGCCGACCTGGTGGCCGATCTCAGGGCCCCGACTCCGTCGGCTGCTGCCGAGACGGTCGTGCCCGATGGAGGAGTCCTGACGGCTCACCTGAGGGGGCTCGGCGACGGGCTGACGAAGGCCCTCCGCGGAGTCGTACTGCGCGGCCGCGAGCGTTCGGAGGAGGACGCCCGCCAGCTGATCCAGGCGACTCACCAGGTGTTGTCCGTGAAGTCAGCCGGGATCGCCGTCGCGGCGGGCCGGCTCGAAGCTCTCAGTCCATTAGCCACTCTGGGCAGGGGATATGCCGTTGCACTCCGCGAGGATGGAACGGTGCTGCGCACGGGCAGCATGTTTTCGGTGGGGGAGAAATTCGATCTGAGGGTGGTGGACGCGCGCGTCGAGTGTAGAGTAGAGGGGGTCCGGGGCCTCCCGGCCGACAGCGAGGACGAATGAACGAGCACGAAGACACATTTGAGAGCGCGTTGACGGAACTCGAGAGCATCGTGGACTCCCTGGAACGGGATGATCTGGAGTTGGATCAGGCGCTCACCCTGTTTGAGCGCGGCATCGAGAGGTTGCGAGTCGCGGCCGGGTTCCTCGACGCGGCGCACGGGCGGGTGGAAGAGCTCGTGCAGGATGCAGCCGGGTCGCTGGACATCGTCCCCATGGAGATCGGGGAACAGGATTCAAACGAGCCCGGTGTCGGATGAGCCCATTGCCTCGTCGGATGGGGCCCGGACGGATGCTGCCGTGGCCGACCTGACGCAGATGCGTACGGCCCTCGATCGGGCCCTGCAGTCGTTCGTCGACGAGGAACTGGCCCATCTGCCGCCGAAAGTGGCGGAGTCCGTACGTTACGCCGTCCTGAGTCCGGGGAAGAGAGTCCGGCCCCTGCTGCTCATGGCTGCGTACGGCTCCGTAGGCGGGACGCAGGCGGAAATCGTGGACCTTGGCCTCAGCGTGGAACTGGTTCACGCCTATTCACTGGTTCACGATGATCTGCCTTGCATGGACGACGACGTGCTGCGTCGCGGACGTTCGACTGTCCACGTGAAGTTCGGCGTCGCCGCTGCCGTCCTTGCGGGGGCGGCACTCATGCCACTGGCCATCCGCGCGATCATGCGCGGATGCGAGAACCTCGGACTGGAGCAGCGGTTGAACGATCGACTGGTCAGCGCCCTGGCCACGGCTTCCGGCGCTTCGGGGATGGTCGGGGGTCAGCTGCTGGATCTGCGAGCGGAAGGCCGCCGGGTGACGAGGGACGAGCTCGAGCGCATTCATACCGGCAAGACAGCACGTCTGATCGCGGCAGCCGCCATGATGGGTGGGATCGCCGCGGACGCGGAACCGCGGGAGCTCGAGGCCCTGCGCCGGTTCGGGCTCGATCTCGGACTGGCCTTTCAGGCTGTGGACGATATTCTGGATATGCGTGGCACCGCGGGCGAGCTGGGCAAGGAGAGCGGGCGTGACATGGCGCTCCGCAAGGCCACGTACCCCGCGTTGTTTGGTGTAGCGGAGGCCGAGAGGATCAGCCATGCATTTGCCGAGGCGGCCATCGCCGAGCTGGACGCCCTGGCTAGGCCGGAGGGACTGGAGGCCATCGCGTCGTACGTGATCGAGAGGACGCACTGACATGAGACTCGGGGTGCTGTCTCAGCCACATCATGTCGCTCTGCGCGACATCCTGGCGCGGTTGCGCGCCTCTGCCGAGGAAGTCGGGGCCGAGCTGGTTCTCGCGGCGGATCTGCTGGCCGTCACGGGTGGGGACGGGCCGGCGCTCGAGGAGGACCCGGGCGCCCTGGACTTCCTTCTGACCCTCGGAGGAGACGGCACCCTGCTGCGCGGTGCCAGGCTCGGGGGTCCAATCGACGTTCCGGTCGTGGGCTGCAATCTGGGGAAGCTGGGATTCCTGACGACGGTACCGATCGATCGACTCGAGGAGCTGCTGCACAGGCTGAAGGACGGGGACTACGCGGAGGAGAGGCGGCTGGCTCTGCACGTAGGCATCCATCCTGCCGACGGAGACAGTGGAAAGGCGGCCAGCGAACCGACCGAAACGTTTTACGCACTGAACGACGCGGTGGTGCACAAGGGTGGATTCGCGCGCCTGATCTCGATGCGCGTGTGGGTGAACGAGGAGGAGATCGGGCAGTACAGCGCCGACGGTATCGTCGTCGCTACCGCGACGGGTTCCACGGCCTACAGCCTCTCGGCCGGAGGGCCCATCCTGGTACCCTCCGTCGACGCCCTCGTTGCGACTCCGATCTGTCCGCACACCCTGGCCGTCCGACCCGTGGTGGTGCCGGCGGACGCCACGATCACCGTGGAGATTCTGAGCCGGATGGACGGAATCCTCGTCACCGTGGATGGACAGAGTGGTGGCAGGCTCGGAGGAGGAGGCCGGGTGTCGGTGAAACGCTCCCCGCATCCGGTGCGCCTCATCCGCATGCCGGACCAGAATTTCTTCTCCGTGCTGCGCCAGAAGATGCGGTGGGGCGACGTCCGTCCCTCGACCGCCTGACCGCCGATGTTAAGAGAGCTCCACGTCAGGAACTACGCGGTCATCGACGATCTGACTCTCGAGCTGCAACCCGGCCTCAACGTGCTTACGGGGGAGACCGGGGCCGGGAAATCGCTCATCGTGGGTGCGCTATCGCTTCTCCTCGGCGAACGCGCGTCCTCGGATGTGGTGCGCGCCGGCGAATCCAGGGCGATGGTGGAAGGGGTGTTCGATTGCTCTCGGATCCCGGAGCTTACTCGGTTGTGCGAAGAGCAGGGGATCGACGTCGAGGATGGCTGGCTCATCCTGCGCCGCGAGGTTCAGCGCGAGGGGCGCAACCGGGCTTGGGTGAACGGATCGGCGGCCACGGCGAGTCTGATCCGACGGCTCGGTGATGCCCTGGTAGACCTGCACGGGCAGCATGAGCACCAGGCTCTCCTGCGGAGGGACGCGCAGCGTGACATCCTCGACGCGTTTGCCGGTGCCACGGAGGCGGCGTTTCGGACCGCCGGGGCGCACGCACGCCTGGCGAGCCTCCGGCGACGGATCGACGAAACTCGAGAGGAAACCGCCCGGACGCGGGAGCGGGCCGACTATCTCGAGTACCGGGCCCGGGAGATCGAGGCGGCGCGGCTCGAGATTGGAGAAGACGAATCGGGCCGGCTTGAGGCCCGCCGGCTGGAGCACTCCGAGGAATTGATGGAGCTATCTGCAGCTCTCCACGCCACGGTGTACGGGGACGACGGCTCGCTCGTCGACCGATTGGGAGAGCTGGCCCGGAAGGTCGAGGACCTGATCCGTATCGATCCCGAAGCGGCCGAGATAGGAACTCTCTTCTCCGACAGCCGCACCACATTGGAGGAGCTTGGCCAGCGCCTCTCGTCGTACCATAGTGCGGTAGAGCACGATCCCGGACGTCTCGCTGAATTGCGCACTCGCCTGGACCTGATCCACGGCTTCAAGCGCAAGTACGGCGGCTCGATCGAGGAAATCCTGCTCGTCGGTCAAACGGCTCGTGAGGAGCTCGAGAAAGCGGATCGATGCGTCCTGGACCTGGAGAGTCTCGCACGAGAAGAGGGAGAGGCCTGCCGTGAGCTGGCCCGGGAAGCGGCCACGGTGACGAAGCTCCGCCGGTCCGCCGCCCGGCGTCTGGAGGATGAGGTGTCGGGACTGCTGCCGGAGCTGGGGATGGAGGGGGGGCGTTTTCGCGTGCAGATCGAGCAGCTGGAAGAGATCGGAAGCAAGGGCGCCGAGTGGGTGGAGTTCCAGGTGACCCTCAACCCGGGGTTCGATCCGGGTCCCCTCTCCCGGATCGCGTCCGGTGGCGAAATGAGCCGGGTGATGCTTGCGCTCAAGACCGTCCTGGCCGAGGTGGACGACGTTCCTTCCCTCGTATTTGATGAGATCGACTCGGGAGTGGGGGGGCGGGTGGCGCACCAGGTGGCCGCTCGACTGGCGCGAGTGGCTGAGAGCCACCAGGTGTTCGCGATCACGCACCTTCCGCAGATCGCGTCACGTGCGGGTGCTCATCTGTTCGTCGAGAAGATCCAGAAAGGGGGGAGGGCCGCTGCGCGAGTGCGCAGGCTGGACGGGGATGCCCGCGTGGAGGAGCTGGCCCGCATGCTGGGAGGAGATCCCAACAGTGAAGCCTCCCGGAGACATGCTGCCGAGCTCCTCCAGTCAGAATAGCTGTATCGGCACCCTGGCCGAGACTGTGACCACGCCGGCCGAGGGCGTCTGTCCCCCCGATCCGGCAATTGATGTCTGCCACAGGACAGCGAGGTCGATCGGCATTCCCGCCCTACCGGCGGCAAACAATCTGGTCGTTCGGTAGTACGCCCCTATTCCAAGCGAGTATCGTGTCTGAAATGTCTCGAGCCCTAGCGGCGAGGCGTCCACAGTCCCCGACGCTGCTTCGTACGTGTCGCTCTTCTTGTTCCAGAACGTGTACTCGATCGCCAGCGACATGGCCTCCGTCAGGGCAAAGCGCGGCGATATGACGATCTCGACGAAGTTACCGAGGTTGCGAGTGACCGTTATTTTCTGCGATTCCAGCCCGTACCGCTGATCCGGCGAGACCACGCGGCGAACGAGTTTGTCCTGCAACTGAATCCCGTACGTCGCTCCGGCGACCACGAGGAAGCGCTGTCCAAAGGCGATGTCCTGGTACAGTTCCAGCTCCACATCGGCCTGCCCATCACCGATCGGCTGTTGGAGGAACACGTCTGGATCCAGATAAGGCGCCTGGTCAGGGTCGGAGAGTGGGAAGCTGTAACGAGCGCCCACCGTGGTCCGGAACCGCACGCCCGGCCTGTCGAGCGGAAGCGGCTCCCGGACGGAAACGGCTCCCGGACCGATCTGTTCCTCGGGAACGGCGAGATCCTGTTCGCCGTCCGCCGCCAGGTCGAGCTGGGCCTCTTCACCCTCGTTGGCTGGCTCCTCTTCGCCCTCCTCCGGGGCGCCCGCTGGGAGATCGTGCGGAGGTCCGGCCCGGCCGACCTCGGAATCGGTCGGCTGTTTCTCGGGACGCTCGGGCCAGCCGAACGTGTCGAGAAGCTTGAACCGGACTCCTACCTCGATTTCGGAGAACGCCCAACCGCGCGTGACTTTCCC
>CAXMRU010000200.1:0-21848 GCA_964195715.1 Akkermansiaceae bacterium
CCGAGCCCCACGAGGACCGCGGAGTAGAGAAGGAGGAAGAAGAGCGTGGCGTTCAACGGCCGTCAGCGCGATCCGGACAGATCTGATGCCGAAGGAATGCCCTCGAGCCCGGTCGCCGAGCGCACGGCATCGAGAATCGCCTCGGCAACAACGTCGGCCGCGAGCGCACCCAGTGTGATCAGATCCGGTTCGCCTTCGATCTCGCCTGTCGCGAGCGCGAAGATCGTGTCTCCGTCCCACGGCGTGTGCGCCGGATAGATGGCGCGGGCCAGTCCGTCATGAGCCATCTGAGCCAGCTTGGTCGCTTGCGCCTTGGTCAGGGTGGCGTTGGTGGCGACCACTCCGATCGTCGTGTTCTCGCCGAAGCTGCTCTCGAGAACCGTACTCTCCCGCAGCAGCCGGCGGGCGTCCGCCAGGCTCCTGCCATCCGCCGTTCGCACGCCTGCCACGACCTCGCCCGAACTGGGATCGATGATGTCGCCAATCGCATTGACCGCGACGATGGCTCCGACGACGAGACCTCTCGGAAGGGCCTCGGAAGCGGTGCCGATCCCCCCTTTCATAGCCAGGCCGAAGCCTCTCAGCTTCCCGACCGTGGCGCCGGCGCCGGCTCCCACGCTGCCCTCGGCTACCAAGCCCGCGGCCGCCCCGGAAGCCGCCGCGTACCCGCAATCCGCACCGGGACGAACTCCCGGCTTTCCACCCACAGGTAGGTCGTACAGGATCGCGGCTGGAACGATGGGTACTCTCGCGACGCCCGTCTCGAAACCTATACCCTGCTCTTCCAAGTAGCGCATCACGCCGCCAGCCGTTTCGAGGCCATAAGCGCTCCCCCCGGAGAGCACGATCCCGTGCACCTCCTGCACCGAGTTCACTGGATCCAGGAGAGCGATTTCGCGCGTTCCCGGGCCGCCCCCCCGTACGTCGACTCCGCCCACGGCGCCGTCGCGCGCCAGGATTACCGTGCACCCTGTCGGTCGTTCGGTCAGCGTGTGGTGGCCGACCTCGATGCCGGCGATGTCAGTGATCGAGCCCATCATCCCCTCACCCTTCCGTTCCTGCTGCGCGCACCCCGACGCCGGCAGGATGAGCAGAACGGCCGCTGCAAGGGTCGGGGCGAGGCCGGCAGGAAGCGATCTCACCTGCGCGCCTCCGCCTCTCTCGTAGACTTCACGGTGATCGTCTCCAGTCCGTGTGCGTGGGGACCCGTTTCCTCGCGCCGCAGCATGAAAGCGAAGAAGAAGCCCAGGAACCCGAGGATCGAGAAGATCCACATTCCGAGAGCGTATCCTCCCGGATTCGCGGCGCTTGCGCCCGAGAAGTCATTCGCGCTGCCGATCATCCAGTTGAACCCGAACAGGCCGATGTTCTGGATCATCGTCATAAGACCGTACGCGGTACCGAGCTTGGCCTCCTCGACCAGATAGGCGACCGAAGGCCACATGACGGCCGGAACCAGCGAGAACGCGACTCCCATGATCGCCATCGGAATCATCGGATTCGTCGACGTATAGGCCATGATGAGGTAGACCGGAACCAGCATCAGCGACCCGACCATCATGAACAGCGAGCGCTTCCCTACCCGGTCCACCCAGATTCCGAACAGGGGCGTCATGATCATCGAGAACAGCGTGATGATGCTGGACAGGAAGCCCGCGGTCTCACGGCTCACCCCGTGCGTGTCCTGGAAGAACTTGATCGCGAACGTCTGGAACGGGAAAATCGCCGAATAGAACGTCACGCACAGCAGAACCACCCAGATGTAGGAACGACCGAAGCTGAACAAATCGCCCCATTCAACCTTGTCCGTCTGGCCCACATCGCCGAGGTCGTAGCGTTTCTCGGCACGGCTCTCGAGCACCCAGTAAACGAGCGGACCGACTACGCAGAACGTCGCGAACGCCACGGTGATGAACAGCGGCCACTGCCAGTTCTCATACGCCCCGCGCGCCCACGTGGGGGAATTGAGCGCCAGATACGAGCCCATGCGGGCGATAGTCAGGTTCACGCCGAACGCGAAGCTCAGCTCTCGGCCCTTGAACCAGCGGGCAATCCCGACGGTCACCGAGACGATCAGGGACTCGGCCCCGAGCCCGAAGATCAGCCGGCCGGTGGCCATGACCACGAATTTGTCGGTCGAGGCCGTCACGGCGGCCCCGATGAAGCAAAGGACACCGAACAGCAGTGTCCCCTTCTTCACTCCGATCCGATCGATGATGATCCCGCCGATCAGGACCATGATGATGTTGGGGAAGCTGTAGATCGCGTTCAGCCACCCTATGTTGCTGTCGGACAGGCCAAGTTGGTCGCGCAGCAGGTCGGCAATCGGACTGATGGCGTCGTAGACGTAGTAGTTGCCGAACATCGCCAGGCTGATCACCACCAGCACGGCCCACCGGAAGACGGGGGGCGGGGGCGGCTTGCGCGCGACCGGAGATTGGCTCTGAAGCGAGGTCATGGCTCTCGTGGGTCAGAGAAATGCGGCCCACCCAGGACCACGGACGAGAGCGAAGTTACGGGAGGATCCGGTCGTGAGCCAGCGGAGGCGAGCCGGGCGGTTTCACCGAGGCTGGCTCACCCGCAGGCCCGGAATGTCCTCGAAGTCCTCTGCGTTCAGCGTCCAGAGGTCGGCTTCCCACGTCATGGCACAGGCCGCGATGGCGAGGTCCACTTCCCTGCCACGAGCCCGCGGGACCAATCGATACAGCCGCGCGGCCTCGGCAGCCTCCTCGGGTCCGAATGGGAGAGCACCGCTGGCCGGGAGGAGATCCTCCTGGGTCTTGATCTCACGCGGCAGACGAGGACCGCGCAGCCATTCGTACAGGACGAGACTCGGGAGCAGCAGCTGTTCGCGACGCTTCAGGGCCGCCCGAATCGCGGGCTCCGAGTCCATGTCCCCACACAGGGCGTCGATGAGCACAGAGGTGTCGAGTACGATCAACGGTCCTCGAACGGCGTACGTCGGCCTCCGCCTCTCCTGGCCTCGCGAATGTCACGAAGCTCCTGTTCGACCTCTTCCCGTGGTCGGGTCGGTCCGGAGGCGAGGGCTTCGTCGAGTACCCGGAGCATTCGCTCGCGCTCTTCCTCGCTTAGCCGCCCGAGATTGGCGCTGTACTCGCCGATCGCCTCGCGCACCACCTGGCTCTTGGGGATGCGGAGGTACGTGGCGGCCCGGTTGAGCCGCCCGATCGTCTTCTCGTCCAGCGTGAACGTCACCTTTATAGAAGCCATCGTGAATACATAATACCATATATATGGCGCTCTGGCAAGACGCTGGGCGGTTGCGACAGCAGGCTAAGGTGCCAGTCTAACCAGGTTTAGCCGCGTTTTCGATGCGAGTTGATAGGTCCTGATCCGTCGACTGCAGATCCAGGAAGATATCTTCCTGCAAACGCACACGCCCTTTGGGGACCCCACTCGCACTGTGCATCTTCCGGCGCTCGGGAAGCGAACCCGCCACCGCTCCCGCTCCGGCTCACCCACGTGTAGATTATGTGTCGGATCCCAATCACTCTCGCCGCGAGTGCACCTCGACGAAGGCAGACCTGCCATGAATGCCCAAGCCACAGCTCCCGTGCAGGAAGACCTCAATCCGTTCCACATCGCCCAGGAACAGTTCCAACAAGCGATCCGCTACCTACCCGAGTATCAGAAAGGGCTCGTGGACTATTTGGTCCGACCCGAGCGCGTCCTCATCACCGAGTTTCCAATCGAGACGCACAACGGGACGGTGCGGAACTTCACCGGCTATCGGGTGCTGCATAATCGAGCGAGGGGGCCGGGCAAGGGAGGCATCCGCTACCACCCGGACGTCACGGCAGACGAGGTGCGGGCGCTGGCCACGTGGATGACCTGGAAGTGCGCCGTGATGGACATCCCGTTCGGCGGCGCCAAGGGCGGCGTCGTGTGCGACCCCAAGAAGCTCACGAAGGACGACCTGCGGAGGATCACGCGCCGATTCATCGTCGAGCTGGGAGACGCGATCGGCCCGCACACGGACATCCCGGCGCCCGACGTGAACACGAGCGCCGAGACGATGGCGTGGGTGTTCGACACGTACGACATGATGCACCCGGGCCGTAACAACACACCCGTGGTGACCGGAAAGCCGGTGGACATGGGCGGTTCGTTCGGGCGTAACGAGGCCACCTCGCGCGGTTGCCTGTTCTGCACGCAGCACGTGCTGTCCCGAGGCCTGGTCGACGACCTGAACTCGGTCGAAGGCGCCTCCGTCGTGGTTCAGGGCTACGGCAACGCCGGTTCGATCGCCGCCCAGCTGTACGCCGAGCAGGGAGCCAGGATCATCGCGGTCAGCGACTCGCGCGGAGCAATATACAGCGCCGGCGGCTTTGACCCGGACGAGGCTCTGGCTCACAAGAAGCAGACGGGCTCGGTGGTCGGACTGCGGGGCACCGAGGAGATCAGCAACGAGGAACTGCTGGGCCTCGAGTGCGACATCCTGATTCCGGCCGCGCTCGAGAACCAGATCCGGGCCGACAATGCACACGACGTGAAGGCCCGACTGATCGCCGAGGCCGCGAACGGCCCGACGACGCCGGCCGCAGACCGGATCCTGGCCGAGAAGGGCATCCCGGTTCTGCCCGACATCCTCGCCAACGCCGGCGGCGTGACGGTGAGCTATTACGAATGGGTGCAGAACATCGAGAACGAGCAGTGGGACGAGGAAGAGGTCAACGCGAAGCTGCTCCGCAAGATGACACGCGCCACGGACTCGGTGCTCGACACGCGGGAGCAGATCAATTCCACCCTGCCGGAGATCGGGGCAGCGCGAGAGGAGCTCGGCCGCGGTAACGATCCGCTGGAGACGATCGACTTGCGTACGGCCGCGTACATCCTGGCCGTGAAGCGGGTAGCCGACGTTACGATGCGCAGGGGAATCTGGCCGTAGGAGGTTTCCGAACAGCCTGTCAGGGCCCGACGACACGCCTCAACTCGCCTTCGGAGAGGAAGGCCCCGGGTCCGAGCAGGAAGCCTCCCTCATCCGACAGCGTCATTCCGCACCGGTTTGGCGGCAGCGACGGCTCGAACGCAATACGTCTGCCCCGTAAGCGGATCTCGAAGTACTCGTTCCGTTCAGTTGCTGCACGGAGCCGGGCGAAGTCAGGCGAGTCGAGAATCCAACCGGCCTCCACGACCAGCATCAGGCGGCGTGGCACGGCCGCCTCCCCACTCACTGCGGGCCGTCCTCCAGGATATCGCGGCGTGCGGTCTCGACAGCCTCGAGGAAGAGATCCAGGTCGGCACGCTGCGTCCGGTGGTTGGTGATCGCAACGCGGATGCACACCTGGCTGCTGATCTCCACCGTGCTCGGCACGGCGACGCCGCTCTCCTGCACCCGCATCACGATCTCTCGGCTCATTTCGTCCGGATCGAGGCCCGAATCGGCGGGTGGCTCGACCCGGAAGCAGACGATGTTCAGTCCGACGGGCGCCGCGACAACCCACCCGTCCCGCTCGGCTACCCGCGCAGCCAGGTACGTCGCCTGCTCGCAGTTTTTCTCCACCATCTCGCCGATTCGGTCCAGGCCGTGGGCTCGCAACGTGACCCACACCTTGAGGGCCCGGAACCCTCGCGACAGCTCGGGCCCGAAGTCCGTGTACCAGGGATCTCCCGCGCCCGTGCCTCGCTCGAACCGGCCCAGGTAGTCTCGATCAGCAGAGAAGGTCGCGCGGTGCGCTTCGGCGTCTCGCACCAGCACGCACCCCGCGTCGTAGGGCACGTGCATCCACTTGTGGAGGTCAAAAGCGAGACTGTCTGCGCGCTCGATCCCGGCAAGCCTGGGTCGCAGATCCTCACACATCATCAGCGCACCCCCGAAAGCCGCGTCCACGTGGAGCCACAGCCCCTCAGCAAAGCAGACGTCAGCCACTGCCGCCAGATCGTCGATCGCACCGGTGGTCACGGTCCCCGCGGTACCCACGACGCAGAACGGTTCGTATCCCGCACTTCGATCTGCCGCGACCATCTCCTTGAGCAGACGCGGATCCATGCGGAACGACTCGTCCACCGGAACGCGCCTGAGGGCGTTCCCGCCCAGGCCGAGAAGCTCGAGTGCCTTGCGCACCGACACGTGCGCCTCGGCAGAAGCGTAGGCGACCATCGGTCGGAGGCTCGCGGCCACTCCTTCGCTGCGCACCTTCCCCGGCGCTACTCTCTCGCGGGCGACGGCGAGCCCGAGTAGCGTCGCCATGGAAGTGCCGCTCACCAGCAGCCCGGTCGAATCCCTGGGGAAGCCGAACAGCTCGGTGAGCCAGGCGATCACCTGCCGCTCGACGTACACGGCGGCGTGATCGCGCCCGCCCACGTTGCAGTTCATGAAGCCGGCCGCGAGCTCGGCGAGTGCGCCCTCCACCGTCCCTGTGCCGTGTACCCACCCGAAGAACCGGGGATGCACGTTCCCGGTCGGATAGGGCAGAATGTCCTGCTTCAGATCGGCCAGGATCTCAGCGATCCCGGTGGACTCGTACGGCGGTGGGACATCCAGCCGAGTCCTGGCGTCGGCGGGAACGGGCTGCCACGCCGGTCGTTCCCGCACGGTCTCCAGCCAGTCGAACAGCTCGTCCAGAAGCTCGTGACCGAGGCCTCGCGTTTCGGACCAGTCTTCGGGGTCCAGCGTGCGCTCGGGACCGGTGCTCTCCGGAGGGTTCACCCTGTCGTCAGGCGTCGTACGGACACCCGCAGGAAGTGCCGCAGGCCGGGCCCGAGCTCGAGCCCGTCGAACCACCGGTCAGTGGAACCGGCGCACTCATCAAGCGTCGCAGCGGAGCGTCCGCCGGCGTGTCGCCTCTCTCCAGGCCGGACACCTCACACAGTTCGCCCCATGTCTTCACCGTTTCCGACATGCCGTGCCGCACTTCCACGGTCCGGTCGTTGGCCTCACAGTAGTAGTCGTATAGCGCCATTCTCTGCTCTCCGCGTATCTCGGTCAGCGCGCCGAGCTTCTTCCGGCACGCTCGTTTCTCGCTACTATTATACGCCGCGGGTTCCCCTTCGCGACAAGTCGTCCGTGCGGCTCAGCAGCCGCCGGCCTTCTTCTTCTTCGCTCCTCCTCCCATCGGCATCGCAGGAGGTGGAGCCGCCACGCTGCTCGACTGCGCGGCAGCGGCGCCCGTGAAGAACGCCGAGATCTGGTTCTGCCGCTCGATCCTCTCCCGCTCCGCGAGCGTGCGGCCCGTGACCTCGGCTGTCGTTCGAACGTCTGTCTCCCACGCTGCGTACCCGCCGCGCACATAACGGTACTCGACGCTCTCCGCCCAGCTACCCGGGACCTCTTTCCAGATTCCGAACTCGTCGTAGATCACGATCTTCGTTCCGGGAGGCACGGACGCGACCGTCTCGGCAGCCTTGTCGACGTCAGTCCCGCAGGAGCACGAGCCGGGTATCGCGTTGGAGTCGGCCTGGCCCGCCACGGTCCGGAAATCGAGAATCTTGAGGTCCGGGTGGCCCGCGATGATGAGCTCGGCCAGGTCCAGTGGCTCGATTGACTCCATCGGTCGGGCCGGGAAGTCGACGTCGGGCGGCGGCACGAACGCCGCGAACAGGGCCACCAGGGCCAGTGACCCGGCCACGGCGAACTTGAGCCGAGGAGTGCGGCGCGTCACCTTCGGCGCGAGCTCGACCAAGCCGTACTTCCGTTGGAAGATATCTTCCACCTTTTCGGCTCCGACGAACGCAGCTCCCGCCACGATCACCACGCCGAGCATGAGCAGAGGCGTCGGAACGGACAGGACCTCGGGAATCACCGACACCCCCATCGAGCCGCCGTTGTACAGCGCTTCGACTCCGGGTACCAGGTCCACGATTACCGCGAACACGGCGGTCCCGATGAAGATCCCAAGGAACGTGACGACCGCATCGATCCGGCCGGACGCTGCCGAGACGACGGATGTGCCGGGGCACAGACCGCTCATGATGAATCCCGCCCCGAACAGGAACCCGCCGATCACCTGGGCCCACATGAAAGTCGGGTTGATCCACATCAGCGACAGGTCCACCAGGCCGAGACCGGCCAGCGTGTACAGGCCGACCATCGCTACCAGGATCGCGGTAAACATGACCTTGAACACGGTCATGTCATACAGATAGAACTGCGCCGCCAGCTTGCGGGCGTTGCCGAACCCGGCCCGTTCCAGCGAGAACCCGAACAGGAAGCCGAGCCCGATCGCAGTCAGGAGGCTGACCTCCTCGGATGCGATGGCAAGGGGGAAGATCGCGGTGTTCATATCCACTGCCTCCTCACCAGGTAGGCAAACGCGTAGCCGCCCGCGAACACCATCATCATGAACGCCCAGCTGCCGGTGGCCAACATGGCGCCGCCACTCAGGGCCTGCCCGGATGTGCAGCCCCGAGCGAGTGCGGCAGCGATGCCCATGACGACCCCACCCCCGAGTGCGTAGCGCAAGCGGCTACGGTTTGAGATGCGCGGGCCCTTCTCCACTTTCACCTGAAAACGCCCGGCACTCATGGCTCCGAGAAAGCCACCGATCACGACGCCGATCACTTCGATCACCAGCCAGTTGCGCAGTGGGTTCTGCCCGTCAGCCACGTAGCCGCCGATCGACGGGTTGGCCTCGGTCCAGGCCGGCGCCACCTCGTGTGCCGCCAGGGCGAGCGTCCGTTTGGGGAGCGCGGTCGCGCCCAGTCCCTGCCCCGCGACCAGGAACGTCGCCAGCAGCGTGAAGCCCAGGAGGGCCCCTGCCACGTACGGGTTCCAGTATTTCTTCGCTTCCATCTCCAGGTCTCCTCTATAACGAGGCCAGGTCGCTGACCCAGCCGGAGTGCTGTCCCGCGTACACGAGGATCCACCGCAGGGCGAGGCCTCCGATAAGTACCAGCGCTGCCGTGAAACGCGCCGGAACGGAGCCATGCCTGTGCTCGAGCCACTCGCCGATCAGGGGCGTCAGAAGACCGAGTGCCACGACGAGCGTCCAGAACGCGGCCGTGTAGGGTCCTCCCAGTATCGTATGCAGGCCGGCCCGGGAAGCCGCGCCACCCGCTGCGAGACCGATCATCCACAGGCCGAGCAGAACCAGCTCGACCGTGATCAGGCCCATGTCCACCCGGCTCAGGAGCTGTTTCTCCTGCCGCTCCAGCCGATACATCATCATGAAGGCTGCTCCGGTGCTGAGCCCGGACACGAGGAACAGCGGACCGAGAATGGCGGAGTTCCAGAGCGGGCGGGCAGCCATCGCTCCCAGCAGGACGCCCGTGTATACACCCAGCGATGCGCCGAGCAGGATGTTCAGATTCGCCAGGAGCGGCACACGCCCCCTTGACCACGTGTCGAGCCCCCGTAGGCCGGGCACGCCCGAAAGTCGGGCGAGCCACCGTTCTTTGAGATCGGCCGGCGTGGAGACCCAGGCCAGGAGGATTGAGACCGGGTAAACACCGAGCAGAATCCACGAGCCCCAGGACATCGGCGACGTCAGCTCGAACGTGAAGTAGAACCTGTACGCGTTGAACGGGTTCTCGAGATCCAGCCACAGGAACAGCATGCCCAGCGTGATCAGAAGCGGTGCTGCCCACGGCATCAGCTGCAGGGCGCGGGAGCGCTGCCGGTCGGGATATCGCAACATCCACAGGCCGCCGATCACCATGAGTCCGGCCACCAGGCCGCCGAGGAACAGGTACAGCGGGACCTCGTAGTGCCAGATGTGGAGGCTCGGATCTATGAGCGCATTCACGCGCGTCGTGGTCGTCTCTTGCATGTCTCTATCACTTCAGGAAGAAATGCCTGGGACGAGTCCCGGCATCGGGCAGGAGCGTGTAGTGCTCGCGCGTCCTCAGAAGCCGGAACACTTCGCTTTCGGGGTCATTCAGGTCCCCGAAGTAGATGCTCTTCGTAGGACACACTTCCTGGCACGCCGTGGTCGGAGTGCCATTCTCGATCCGGTGCACGCAGAAGGTGCACTTGTCGATCGCGCCCGTGCGTGGATCAATGAACCGCGCGTCGTACGGACACGCCGCGATGCAGGCCTTGCACCCGGTGCATTTCGACTCGGTCACCTGGACGGTCCCGCCGGGTCCGTAGTGCGAGGCACCCGTAGGACACACCGATACGCAAGGTGCGTCCTCGCAGTGATTGCAGCGCTCGGATCGGATCGTCATCTCGATGGCCGGAAACGACCCCGAGGTAGTCGTGAAGATCCAGTCGCGCGAGTACCCCTCCGCCACGTCGTTCTCGGTCTTGCAGGCGATGACGCAGGCCGCGCAGGCCACGCAGGTCCGCGTGTCCACGACCATGCCGTAGCTGACCGCGCTCATGCCACCACCTCCTCGGCCACCGAGGCCGGCGGCTCATCGACTACCACGTCCGAGGCCCGGAGGAAAGTGACGAAGTTTACGTTCATCCCTGTCCCGCCCATGATCGGATCGACCTTGTAGCGGGTGATCAGCTCGTTGTCGTCGATTCCCTTCCCATGCACGAAGCGCAGCTTGGGCGCCCGTCGCCCGTACCCGTGCACCACGTACACGGCGTCGGGTCGGATCCGACTGGTCACCTTGACCGGGGCGGAGAAGCTCGAGCGTTTTCCGTCCTGGTTCTGCAGGTAGACGCGCTCGCCGTCTTCGAGGCCCCACCGGCGGGCCACGTCGCGGTTCACCCACACCTCGTTCTCCCTGTAGACCTCCGAGAGGAGGCGGTTGTTCGTCGTGCGTCCGAACGTGTGCACCGGAGCCCGGCCGAACAGGAGTCGATAGTAGCCCTCGGGTGGCTCCTCGAGGGCTGAGTGGTCGTAGGTCGGCATCGGATCGAACCCGAGGGCGGCGAGGCGCTGCGAGTAGAGCTCGATCTTGCCGGAGTCCGTGTAGAACTCGGGGACCGCGCCCTCCTCGAAGTAGAGCGGGCCGGCCTTCCCGAGGATCACACCCTGCTCCTTGATCACCTCGCAATCGAGCCCGGCGGCTTCGAGCCTGGTCTTCGCATACTCGATCGAGTCCTTCCACGGGAAGAACTCGGGCAACCCGATACGCTTTCCGAGCTCGCGAGCGATCCACCAGCCCGGCTTGCTGTCGTACATCGGCGGAACGACTTCCTGCCGCACCGCCACGTACGGCTCGCGCCACCACGGGTTGTACAAATCGTCGCACCGCTCGAGGTATGTCGCCTCGGGAAGGACTACGTCCGACCAGCCCACGATCTCGGCCGGCAGTACGTCCACGGTCACGAGAAAGTCCAGCTCCTGGATCGCCTTGTACGTGTTCTCGGGATTCGGCAGGGTGGTCGGCAGATTGGAACCGTATACCATCCACGCCTTGATCCGCGAATCTCCGCGCACTCCAGTGATCGCCGCATCGCACACACCCTGTGCGAGGACCTGATCGGCAAGCGGAAAGTCGCTCGGTGCGGGCCTGTCAGACGCCTGTGCGTCCGGCTTCAGGTATCCCGGATACTCGTATGGGGGCAGCTGCACCTGCGACGGAACGAAGAACCCGCCCTTCCGGCCCCACGAACCGAGAAGCGCGTTCAGGATCGCGATCGCGCGCGACCTCTGCGTGTCGTCGCCGTACCACGTGACGTGCCTGCCCGGGTGGACCAGGGTCGCCGGGCGGGCGGCGCCCATCGCCCGGGCGGTGCGCCGGATCACGTCCGGCTCGATGCCGGTTCGCGGGTACGCCCACTCGGGAGTGAATGTCTTCACGTGCTCCTGGAGCTGCTCGAAGCCGTACGCATACCGCTCGATGTAGTCCCGGTCGTACAGTTCCTCGCCGATGATCACGTTCATCCAGGCGAGCAGCAGGGCCGTGTCCGTTCCGGGCTTGATCGGAAGCCACCAGCGCGACTTCGAGGCGGCGACCGAGTATCGCGGATCCACAGTGATGATGTCCGCCCTGTTCCGGATCGCGTCCGCGAAGTCCTGCACCTGGGTGTTGTGCATGTTCTCGCCCAGGTGGCTGCCAATGAGGACCAGGCAGCGGGCGTTCCGAATGTCCGTGTTCTCGGGAGAGCCGACGCCCGACCCGTACGTGAGATCGAACCCGACCTCTCTTGGACCGCGGCACTGGGCATACGAGGGTGCGGCGATGTTGGGCGAGCCATACGCCTTGAACAGGTGCTTCATCCAGCTCCCGCCATACCCGTGCGAGAACAGAGCGAGGGCAGCGACGCCGTGCTCGGCCTTGATGCGCTCGAAGTTCTCGGCCACCACACCGAGGGCGTCATCCCAGGAGACCTCCTCGAAGACCTGCGAGCCGCGCTTGTCGCGCCGAATCATCGGCTTTTTCAGGCGATCCGGATCGTACAGGAGACCGGTCCCGCCGGCCCCGCGTGGACACAGATGCCCATTCGAAAGCGGGTCCTTCGGGTTTCCCTTGATCTTGGTGACCCGGCCGGCCTTCACGTGCGCGAGGATGCCGCACTTCCAGAAGCACAACTCGCAGAAGGAAGGCACGACCCTGTCTCCGTCCGTGCCGGGGTCCGATATCGGGTTGCCGTATCGACCGTACCAGTCGGTCGTCAGTCCGCCGGCCACTGTGGCGCCAGCGGCGCCGTACGAGCCGACGCGGATGAACCGTCTACGCTTCATGGATCGAAACCTCGTGAAGATCTCGGAACCGATTCGTGAAGCGCTCGCCGGTCTCCGGGTGCACCCACTCGCAAACCGCGTCCATCAGGTGCACCGTAACCGGTTTGACCAGTTCGAGATGCACTTCCGTTCCGCATCGCGTCGCCGTGACAAGACCCCGCGAGCGGAGCATTCCCACATGGCGCGCGACCGTGGACTGCGGCCAACCGAGTTCCTCGATCAGCTCTTTCTGGGTATTGGATCGGCCCGCCATCAGGAGACATGCGACCTGGAGACGGCCCGGGTGGGAGAGCGCCTTGAATATTCCTGCGGCGCGTCGAAAGTCCTGCGGATCGGGATTCATGGAAACCCGCCTTCTCCCTGTTGTACCCCGATTCCACATATTCGGAAACCCGGGTACTTCGCCCATCAAAAACAGCCGCCAGGCCTTCGTGCCGCCGGACGGCCACGCTCGTGAATTACTTCACAAACGAGAAAATACAGATATCCGGATATTCGACAATCGTACTTAAGTACTCATCGTGAATCGGGCGGGAGCCCTGGCTGGGGCGAGGCACGTTGGGCAGGTGACTCTACTCCGGGCGGGTGTGCTGCACCGCGTGTACGTGGGTGCGAGACAGCACCCATTCGGCCATCGCCTGCACTTCCCGGTTCACCCAGCCGGCGGCTACGTCCCAAGCGTAGGACCATGCTAGGAACAGCGGTCGGAACACGGCCAGGCTGAACAGGAACGCGAGGGTGAGTACGAAGAGGGCCGGGATCGCCCAGGCCGCAGCGATGAGCGGGATGCCTATGAGCTGGAGCATGCATACCTCCTTGGGCGAGTTATCCCTGTACGAGTCTCTACACCAAAAGTACGCGTTCGATTCGCCACGCGCATTCGGGCAGAATCGGGCGTCACTGATCGGCGGCGAACTGCCCGGTGATGCTCGAGTCCACGGCGTCCACGTGCACCATGTACGCAAGCACGCGCATGGCCATCCAATCGCCCCGAATCCAGACGTAGCCGCGTCTGCCCGAGCTCGTGCCGTGCGAGTTCTTGATCAGGTACCAGTCCTCGCCGTTCACCACACGGTGATCGACGGCCAGGACGAGGTGATCGTCCGTCGTGCGGCCTTCGGCGAAATCGCTCTGCCGGGTGTCCTGATTGATCAGGTATCCCGGCATCATGACCGGGTGCATCACCGCGAGGCCCGCGCCGTTCCACGAAGCCCCCATGTCACCCCAGTCCGTATCGATCACGACCGGGTAACCCGCGTCGAGGGCCCGGTTGATGGTCCGGATCCACGCGTCGAGCGGGACGTTGTAGTAGCCGTCGTAGTCCCACCAGTTGTCGGGGATATCCAGCTCACCCCGGGTGTAGAACGGGAAGTCCGTGTACGAGCTGACCTCCCAGTAAGAGCCCGGATCCAGGGCCAGGTAGTCGGTGGCGTACTCGATCGGTGTCATCTCGCGGCCGTCCACCGTGATCGTTTCTGGTGGTGGCGCGAGGTGCCGATCCAGGACTTCGCGGATTTCGGCCACCACTGCGTCTTCGGACCAGTCACCGCTCTCGGCGTGACGCTCCAGCACGTCGTTCAGCTCGGTCCGCATCGCTCCGTAGTCCTCGACCACCACGTAGTCGGACTCCGGAACGATGCCGTACTTCTCCACGAGCCACGTCACGTCGTGACTCAGCCCTCCGTCGGTGAAACGAGCGTCCTCCCCCTTACGCTGCGCGTACTCGCGCGCCTTCTCGACGTAGGCCCAGTAGACGACGTAGTAGTCGGAAAGGTCGAGCTCGACCTTCGCCTCTTTCAACGCCGCCACGACTTCAAGGTTGGTGCGCAGCACTTCCGATTCCAGGAACGCCACCGTGGAGAAGCTCCAGCAGCTCCCGCCCCGCTGCCGCTTGATGGAGGTGTGCGCGATGTCGGTGCCGAGCCAATTCGGGGCCTGGATTCCGTCGAAGAACGCCTGACGCTCCGCCGCGTCGGTGGCTCTCTGGGCCGTCGCCAGGGTCGGCGAGAGGAAGATCGCGACCGTCGCGACGGCGAGGATACGCACTGGGTATCTCATGGGGTCAAGCTCCCGGCTCACTGAGTGCCGCGCCATTCGAGGCAGACGCTCCAACCCCTGGGAGAGAGGCAAGAGTCGTGCGGCTGGCGCGCGCGAGCTCCGGACCGTGCCGTCGGTCCTCCGACGCCGCGTCCAGCGCGTTGTCGCAAATGAGTTTACGTCGATGCGACCGGGCGAATCAACAGGCGCGGGCGACCCTGGAAGCGATGAGCCCCGGCTCGCAACGGCGCCATGTTGTCGGCTGCCGGCGGCCCGGGGGTGACAGGATGTCACATCGCCCGGTGCGTGAGTCCCTGTCCTACTTCGAGTCGTCGAGTCGGATCCTCGTGCGGGAGTCCGAGGTCACGATCTCGATCTCACGGCCCGGCTCGATGATGTTCACGACCACCGATCCAGTGCCCCTTACCTCGACGCTCGTCTCTCCGACCAGACCGGAGTACCGTAGCTTCGTCACGCTCGGCGTCGCGTAGGTCCGGGCGAGCTGTCCACTGTAGACCGTGGGCGCCGCGTCCGGCATCGGTGGAGGCGGAGGCATGTCCGGCCGCTGTCCGGCCGTGGCCGTTGTCGTTCGGGTCTCACCTCCTCGCCTGTATGTCCAGCGCACTGTCTCGCCGGGCTCGATCGAACCGAACCTCCGACCACCCTCCTGACTGATCAGAGACTCGCCATCGATCTCGAGCAGCACGTCGCCACGACGCAGTCCTGCAGCATCAGCCGGACTGCCGTCCTGAACGGAACTGATCTCCGGCGGGGCGCTGAACGCCCACTCGGACTTCCCGGTCTCGTCCTCGACGCTCCACCGGCAGTTCGTGCACTGGATCCCGAACCCGAACCACCCCGACGGCAGCAACGTGTAGGTCGGGCGGGGCACGGGTCCGACGCTCACAGCCACGCCCGGTGAGCCGGGAGCGGCATGGGGCCGGGGGGCCACGGCGGCGCGTGGTACCGTCGCCACGCCCACGCTCACGACCGGTGCCGCGTCGGGAACGTCTGGCACGACACCAACGGCCGGAGCCGCCGCGTACGCGCCCTGGTGAGGGCACTCGCTATCCGGAACGATTTCCACCGTCCGCTCACGATTTCCGCTCCGCACCACCATCGAGACCACTTGACCCGGCTTCAGATTGGCCAGCCTGCGTCCGCCCTCCCCCGTTGTGATCAGGTAGCCGTCCACTGCCACGATCGCGTCGCCCTCGCGGATCCTTCCGTCGGCGGGAGAATCGGGCTCCACGACCCGGACCACCGGCTCCGAGCTGAAGCTCCACAGCCGCTCACCTGCAGAAGTGGACAGGCGGCAGTTCGAGCACTCGAAGCTCGCGATCCCCACGTCGCCGCGCGGCTCGAGACCTCCCGGGCACGCATAGGCCGTGACGCCCACCTGTCCGCGGACCTGCCGGGCGGAAACCAGCAGTAGTCCCGACGCCAGCAGGGAGGCCCCCAGAACCCGCAGGACCTTTCGTCCTAATCCATTCGTCATCCCGTTCACCTCGTCCCCCCTCCTCCTAGAACTCGACCAGGAGCTGTCCGCCCGCCCCGTGATCCCATGATTCCTGTGCCCTCGCCTCGAAGCCCTGGAGAATGCGGGCCGTCAAAGGATCGTCCGGCGCAATCCGCACGATCTCGTTGGCCGCCGCCCACAGGGCCGTGAGCGCTACTTCGAGCGCCTGCCCGGTATCCGCAGCGGCAGCCCCGTCAGCCTCCGCGAGGGCCGCGAGGGCCGCGACGTAGTCCGATCCGGTTCTCTGAACCTGCGAGGCCAGGCGCGCGTCGCCCTCCTCGAACACGGTCTGGAACGCGTCGGCGATCTGCCGCGCCCCGAGGGCCTGTCCGATCGACAGACCTCCCGCAAACAGGGTGATCCCCGCGGCGATCGCGGCGGCGGACATCCACCAGGGACGCCCCCTCTCGTCCCTTCGCGAAGGCCCGTCGGCCGACTGGCGCACCAATGCCGCCGAGCCGAGGAGTCCTTCCTCTCGCAAGGCCTTAACTGTTCGTTCCTCGAGCATCCGGCCTGGCTCCCGCTCGCGCGGCAGTGCACCGAGCGCAGCGCGCTCTTCCGGAGTCAGCGCCACCGGCTCGTGATCGTCGATCGGCATGTCATGGTCCGTCATTGAACGTCTCCCGTCGCAGGGTGGCCGGAGCCCAGCAGGCGTCGCATGTGACGCCGGGCCGACCACAGCTGGCTCTTCGACGTACCTTCCGAGACGCCGAGTTGCTCGGCGATCTCGGCGTGCTTGAAGCCTTCGATGTCGTGCAGGATGAGCACGGCGCGGCGGCCGGCCGGCAACAGGCCGATCGCCTTTTCGAGGTCGATCCGGTCTTCTCCTGGCGACGCTTCGACTTTCCGGAGCGTGTCCTCGTCCAGATCGTCCCATCGGCCGTCTCGCCTCAGCCGGTTGCGGCACAGGTTGAGACCGATTCCGGTCAGCCACGTCTCGAAGCGCGACTCCCAGCGAAAGCCCCCGAGACTGCGCGTGGCCCGGATCCAGGTGTCCTGCACGACGTCCTCCGCGTCCAGCTCGTCGCCGCCCATCACGCGCAGGACGAACTGGTACAGTCTCGGTGTGTGGCGGCGGTACAGCTCGCGGAACGCGGACTCGTCGCTCACTCCCACGATGCGCTCCGCCAGGATCTGATCGGTTGTCGGGACCAGCGCTTGCACTCTCATCTCGACTTTGAGTGTCTGAAAACGGGCAAAGGGTTGCTCGTTCGCCGCCACCTATACTGTGCCACCTATACTGTGGCTCGCGATAACGGTGCGCACGTTGTCCTTCTCCAGGAACTGCGATGATCAGATGGACAACGAGGTGCAGGTGCCGCTGCGTGGCGATCGCGCTCGGCGCCTTCCTGGCGGCGCCGAGTCCCGCACCGGCGCTCGGTCAGGGCTCTCCCACGGCGGACGACATGGATCCAGGATCCGCGTGGACTTTCGCGCTCGGCGAAACGGCGACGTACAGCGTGGCGATCGGGCGCTTCAAGATCGGCGAGGCCCGCCTGTCGGTGCATGGCCCGGAGACCGTCAGCGGACAGGAAGTGGTCCGGACATCTCTCACCGTCGAGGGCGGTCCTCCGTTCTTCCGGGTCGAGATCTACATGTCGAGTTGGATCGACCCGGTTCACCTTCACTCCATTCGATTTGAAAGGCGCGTCCGCGAAGGCCGTAAGCGCTACGCGGACCGATATTCGCTCGACCAAACGGCCGGGACGTTCACCGCCGAGCGGTGGTCGGATGACCTGGACCAGTTCGTTCCGTCCGACGCCGAGGAGGGCGGGGCCATGCCGGCGGACGCGATCGACGAGATCGCGTTCTTCTACCTGGTGAGGACGCTGCCGCTCGAGCCGGGCGCCATATATAGCCTCGACAACTACTTCAAGCCGGACTCGAACCCGATCGTGGTCCGTGTTCTCGGTCGCGAGAGGATCCGGGTGCCGGCGGGGCATTTCGAGACCGTGGTCGTGGAGCCGATCATCCCGGAACTCGGCGTATTCCAGGCGAAGAAGAAGCCCCGGGTCTGGATCACGGACGACGAGCGACGACTAATCGTGAAGATGCGGTCATCTGCCCCGGTGGGACCGGTGGCGCTGAACCTGACGGATTACGAGGAGGGTGGCGCCCCGACGGACGAACCGTAGTCCCTGCCGTGCAGCCTCCACCACTCTTGGGCCTGCTCTCCGGTCCACGGCCCCACCGAACACTCCGCCAGCCGAGCGTCCAGATCTCCGGCAGTTTGCGGTCGATCGGCCGGGTCCTTGGCCAGGCAGGCCATGACGACCGTCTCAAGGTCGGCCGGAACCGGGGTCTCTGTCCGGAGCGAGGGAGCGACCGGCTCTTCCTGGACGTGTTTGAGCAGCGTGGCCACAGGTGTGTCGCCCTCGAACACGGGTTCCGCCGTAAGCAGCCAGTAAGCGAGGCACCCGAGTGCGTAGATGTCTGATCTTCCGTCCACTTCAGTGCCGAGGGCCAGCTCGGGAGCCATGAACGCGGGCGTTCCCGCGACCACGCCTTCGCGGGTGAGGGCCGTGGCCCCTCCACTCTTCTCGCCCGTCTCCTTCACCAACCCGAAGTCCAGCACCTTGACGAAGTCGAGGTCCGGCCCGAGACGGCACGTGAACACGTTGGCCGGCTTGATGTCCCTGTGGACGAGACCGTGCTCGTGGGCCTCGCCCAGGGAATGGCAGACTTGCCGAAGAAGGTGTACCGCGCGCTCCGCCGGGAGCGGCCCGAACCGCTCGACGAGTGTCGCTAGATCGAGTCCGTCGAGCAGCTCCATCACGTAGTAGAACGCCCCGTCGTCGGTGACGCCGAAATCATACAACTCCACGGTGTGCGTGGACCGCAGGGCCGCCGTCGCCTGGGCCTCTCGCTTGAATCGCTCCTCCACAACATGGGCTCCCGCATCGTGCGCCCCCAGCGCTTCCGGACGGATGAGCTTGATCGCCGCCGGACGGGCCAGCATCTGGTGCTCGGCGATCCACACGTCGCCCATCCCACCGCGTCCCAGGAGCTCGGTGAGCCGGTAGCTTCCCACCTCCTGCGCCTTGGCGAGCCGCCTGCCGTACCGGTGGACACCGCGGGAGATGACGAAGGCAATCCCGGCGCACAGGTAGGTGCTGAACAGGTAGTACCCGAACATCGTCCCGGCGGGCACGTCCGCCGTCGTTGCGCCGAACGCCTTGGATAGCGTGAAGACCATCATTCCCGCGGAGGCGGCGCCGACGGAGGCGAGCAGCGTCTTGCCGGGGGTACTGGGCACGATGAGCGGAAACAGCAGGATCCACACGCACTCCCATGGGATTCCCACGTACCCGCTCCCGACCTCAAGGTCTCGGAACCACAGGTCGAACTGGCCGGCCTCCGGCCACGCTCCCCAAATGTTGGTCCACGCAATTCCGATTGCGCCCACCACCTGGAAGACGAGGCCGATGTCGAGCAGGACCTTGGAACGAAGCCTCCCGAACCGGGACAGGAAGTACATCCCGAGGCCCGCGCCGATGGAGGCCACGGCCACAAGCGTCGTGGGATCGGCCAGCAAATCGGTCATCTCGCGCGGGAAGACGACAAGCGGCCCGAAATAGGCCATGAGGTAGGTGCCGGCGTAGATGAGGCCCGCCCAGCCCAGGCGCCTCGAGGCGTCCCGCAGGATCTCCGGCGGGAGTCCGGTCTGCGACGATTCGGCAAACCGGACCCGCGGCGGAGCCGGGGTGGAGTCCAGAATCACTGCGATACCCGGTACCGCTTCGCCACCGTGGCCACCCGCTCGCCGAGGAGTCGCCCACGGTCCATCTCGGCTTCGTCCACGCCGGGGCTGCCTGTCCCGGTCGTGGCTCCGACGCCGAAGCCGCCAAACCGGAAACCACCTTCCTCGTAATGCGGCCCTGCCACGATCATCCCGTTGTTGAGCATCGCGGTGAGAATCGACAGGACGGCGAGCTCCTTGCCTCCGCCGTCGCTGCCCCCGGTGGCAAAGGCTCCGCCCACCTTATCTCCCATGAAGGGGCGTCGATCGTCTATAAACTGTTTGACGGGGGTGGAGATCGAACCCCAGTAGGTCGGCGATCCGATCAACAGTGCGTCGCAGGCCTCGAGATCGTCATTCACGACCTCGTCCACTGTCTTGAGGACCACCTCGGCGCCGGGCACGCTCCGGGCACCCTCGGCCACGGCCTCCGCCAGGGTCTGCGTGTTGCCCGTCATGGTGTGGTAGACGACGAGGACGCGGACCGTATCCGCGCTCGAATGCTCCAGCGCCGCCACAGCGGGGCCAGCCCAGGCGACCAGGTACACCAGGGCCGCCAGCGATCCCGCGATCAACTTGCACATCAGTACCTCCAGCTTGTCAGGTCAGCCCCTGCCGGCGCGGCTTCCCCAATCCGCTCCAGGATGCGGGGCAGATACATCGTGTTGTATCGCAGCCGCGAGATGGCGTTCGAGTTCTCGTGGTCCCCGTTCCAGCAGTGCTCGAACCGGTCTCCGTAGTCCACGACCCCGGCGTAGTACGGATCGCTCGTGCTCTCGAGGAACTCCTCCATCAGGTACGCAGCGTTGTTAAGGTAGTAGTTGTCCATGTCGCCGGCGTAGATGTGGATCTTCCCTTCGAGGCTCGAGCCGATCTCGGCCCAGTCGCGCTCCAGGATGTACCGGAGGTCAAAGTTCTCCTTCCAGTACTCGGCAACTTCGGAGTCGATCTGTCCCGTCCGTTTGTCCCAGATGCGGCGTGGGTATCCGTCGTCTCCCATCGGCGAGTAGGTGGCTTCCCAGATGTCCCACTGGCCGCCGGAACGTCCCTTCGTGCCGCGGACGAGCTCGACGTGGTTCTCGTTCTGGACCGTGTAGCTGACGTTGCCCAGCCAGTCGCGGTGCGCCGGGCGCTCAATGCCCCCGAACGGTCCGATGTCGAAGTAGGCGCTCTCGTCCTCGTAGATGTTCACGAGCTCGTACGCCCTGAAATCGATCGGGTCCGGGCAGGCCGCGAACGCGCCGTTGTACTCGTCGGGGTAGAACACCTGCACTGCCAGGGCCTCCCAACCTCCGGTGGATCCGCCGTACGTGAACCGGCTCCACCCCTCTCCGAGGCCGCGGAATTCACTCTCGATGTACGGGATGAGCTCGTACGTGAGGGCGTCACCCCACGGGCCCTGGCTGGCGGAGTTCACGGCGTACGAATCGTCGTAGTAGGGAGTCGGGTGCTGGATCTCGATAGCCAGGAAACGTGGGAAGTCGGGCGAAATCCACTTCTGATAGAGGTCGTACTCCTCCTGCTGCACGATCCGGTTGTAGCACTCGAGGCTGAATCGCTCGCTGTACTCGCACTCGAGGTCGGGATCCGGCGGCGCGGCGCGGAACCCGCCGAAGTCCGTGGGAAAGTGCCCGTGGAACACCATCAGCGGATAGCGGGCTTCCGGGTGCTCGTCGAACCCCTCGGGCACGAGAACGTGCGCCCCGACGTACATGTCGCGACCCCAGAACTCCGACAGCAGGTCGCTCCGCATGCGGACGTGCCTGATGTACTTCGTGTCCTGGGGCGGCTCGATCTCCGGGACGACCTGGTCGAGCACGATCTCGATCGTCCCGGCCCGCGACGGATCTACCCGCACTGTCTTCGGCGTCGAATAGAGGTTTCCGGGCTTCCGGTTCCACTGCTGCCCCTCACCCCGGTCCGGGGGAAGCTTCACAACGTGGCCGGTAGACAGATTGAACGTCTCGTACACGTTGAGCACCGCCTGCACCGTGTACTCGCCCGCTGG
>CAXMRU010000201.1:0-3959 GCA_964195715.1 Akkermansiaceae bacterium
TTCGCGCTCGCCGACGAGTACTGATGCCGCGAGGGGTTTGCGCAGTCGCCTGACGACCACGAGATTCGCGCCTTCGTTCCAATCTTGAGCCGGGTGGATGCCTCCGCCCGAACGACGAACCGGAGTACAGGACGGAACATGACTTCGATCACACGACTGAGTTGGACCCTGGCCGCGTCGGCGACCCTGCTTTCCACGATGGCGGTTCCTGCCTTCGCGCAGGACGACGAGCGGGAGCTCGGCTGGGCTTTCGAAGTAGACCTCGGAGCGCTGTGGACGGGCGGGAACCAGGAGACGTCGACCCTGGCGTTCGGTGGGACCGCGGCCTACCTGTGGCCCAAGAGCCAGTTCACGTTCACGACCGGTGGGTTCACATCGGAGTCCTCGCTCACGACGTCGACCGCCTTCGGCACGGGCCAGGACGATTTTCAGTTGGTCGACGAGACCATCACCGAGAAGACCGCCGAGACGTTCCTGGCAGGAGCCCGGTACGACTACGACGTGAGCGAGAAGTTCTTCGTCACCGGCTCGGGTGACTGGCTGCGAAACCCGTTCGCGGGTATCGACGACCGGTTCGTGTTCGGTGGGGGCGCCGGGAACCGGTGGGTGGACAACGGGAAGGTGCGCTTCACCACGGACTACATGGTGACCTACACGACCGAAAGCACCGTCGTTCCTGATCCAACGCGCAAGTTGGACTTCGCCGGTCTACGGCTCGGGTATGACTTCCTGTGGGATGCCACTTCGAGCACGAACCTCGAAAGCACGATGATCGCGGACCTCAACCTCGACAACACGGACGATATTCGACTCGACTGGTATGCGGGGCTTCCGATCGATATTAGTTCGGTGCTGGCCTTCAAGCCGAGCATCCGGCTGCTGTGGCGGAACGATCCGGCCCTGCAGGCTGTGCCTTTGTTCGACGCGCCGGGCGGGGTCGAGACGGGCACCGTTCTCACGCCTCTGAACAAGCTGGACAGTTACTTCAACCTGTCGCTGCTCTTCAAGTTCTGAGAGCGAGTGAGGTCGGGCGGAGGCCTACTCGGGCAAGTCCAGCCACCGTGAAGATCTGGAGTGACAGTGCACGAACAGCTCGCACAGACTTTCCGGGAGCGGTACGGATCGGAGCCCACCCACCTGGCCCGGGCGCCGGGACGGGTGAATCTGATCGGCGAGCACATCGACTTCGCCGGACTGCCGGTGTTTCCAATGGCGCTGCAGCGCGAGGTGCGGATCGCCTTTCGGCCGCGGGACGACGGCCTGGTATTGGCCGCGACCACGGATCCCTCCTATGCCCCCTGCCACTTCGAGATTTCCCGGCACATCGAACCGTACGAGGACGGAGACTGGGGGAACTACCTGAAGGCCTCGGTTCAGGGGATGGTCCTGGCTTACGGTCACGAGCGGGGGTTCGATGCGGTGATCGACTCCACCGTGCCGGTGGCCGCGGGGCTCAGTTCGTCCTCAGCGCTCGTGATCGCTACGGCCCTCGCCCTGGCCGGCGCCAACGACCACGAACCGGATCCGATCGAGCTGGCAGAGTTGATGGCCGCGGCGGAGCAGTATGTCGGCACCCGGGGCGGTGGAATGGACCAGGCGATCAGCGCCGGAGCGAAGGCTGGCTGCGCGGCGCGCGTGGAGTTTGAACCTCTCCGGCTCGAGCACGTACCGGTGCCCGAGGCCTGGCGATTCGTGGTCGCCCACACGCTAGTGCAGGCGCACAAGTCCGGAGGGGCGCGCGAGGGCTACAACCGCCGGCGTGCCCAGACCGAGGAAGCCTTGGCGCGGGTGGTCGGTCACCTGGAGCTATCGGCGTCCGAAATCAGCTCGTACCGGGACCTGCACGAGCGTATCTCCGGTCCTGAGGCGCTGGCCGCCGGTGAGGCCTGTCTGGAGGGAGATCTTGCGAAGCGGTTCCGTCACGTGATCACGGAGAATGAAAGAGTCGTTCGGGCGGAGGTCGCCATGCGAAGTGGCTCGCTCAACGGGTTCGGCATGCTGATGAACGGTTCACACGCCAGCCTGGCCGAGGACTACGAGGTCAGCATTCGGGAACTCGACGAGCTCGTCGGCATCGCTCGGGACGCCGGGGCCGCGGGAGCTCGCCTGACAGGGGCGGGCATGGGCGGGTGTATCGTTGCGCTCGTTCCGGCGGCGAAGGTGGATAACGTCGTCTCGAGTCTCGCCGAGAAGTTCTACGCCGACCGGGAGTGGGGTGGTGCCCTGGACGATCACATGTTCGTGGCGGAGCCTGCGGCTGGTGCCTCGGTGGGCCCGGTGTGATCCGTTTCCCAGACCTAATGTGACTCCCGCCGACTCGTGATGTCTGAAGGACAGGTCTCGTGTTGCCCGCGGCGGACCTGTCCGCCTACTCTCAATGCGAGATCCCGCATTCCTCGAGGTTCTCTAAGACAGGAGGGGCCCCAAAATGTTGAAGGAATTCAAGGAATTCGCCGCCAAGGGTAACATGCTGGACATGGCGGTCGGCATCGTGATCGGCGCCGCGTTCGCCACGATCATCACGTCGCTGGTGAATGACATCGTCATGCCGCCGATCGGCATGGCCCTCGGCGGAGTGGACTTCGCCGAGTTCTACGCGATCCTGCAGCAGGGCGATCCGGCGGGACCGTACGCCACGTTGCTTGCCGCGAGAGAAGCCGGTGCCATCACGGTCAATTGGGGCATCTTCGTCAATAGCCTCATCAGCTTCCTGATCGTGGCCTTCGCTCTCTTCATGGTGGTGAGGAGCTTCAACAAGATGAAGGCCGAGCAGGAAGCCGAAGCGGCCGCGCCCGAGGCACCGCCGGAGCCCTCGGCAGAGGAAACGCTGCTGACCGAGATCAGGGATCTCCTGAGAGCCAAGGCCTGACGCACCGATCGAACACACGACGCCAGAGAAGTCCGGCGACGCACAGTCGTCGCATACCGAAAGGCATCCGGCGCGTGGGTTGCGTGTGCCCGGGCGTCTGCGACAGCCACTCAGCAAGGGAAAAAAGGTGACCATACTGGGTCTGATAGCCCTGACCTTTCACCTCGCCGGTCTGGCCCTCTCGGTCCATGCCGTCATGGGTACACGGACGTCGCAGGGAGCCATCGCATGGGCGGTATCGCTGGTGTCCTTCCCCTACGTCGCGGTCCCGGCGTACCTGGTACTGGGCCGGAGCAAGTTCAACGGCTACGTGACCGAGCGGCGGCTGGACGCCCTGGAGACGGAGGAGGAAGCCGTCAAGGAGGCTCGCCAGCACGTTGCGCCTTTCGTCGGCACCCTGGGTGACGAGTATCCGGCCGTTCGCGCTGCGGAGAGACTGGCCGAGCTCCCGGTCCTGAACGGAAACGACGCCGAGCTTCTCATCGACGGACCCGCAACTTTCGGAAGCATATTCGATGGGATCGCGAGAGCGGAGAAGTACGTTCTCGTCCAGTTCTTCATCATAAAGGACGATGACCTGGGACGGGCCCTGCAGGAGTCGCTGATCGCGGCCGCGAGTCGTGGTGTGCGCGTTCTGTTCCTGTATGACGAAGTAGGCAGCAACAAGCTGCCGAATAGCTACAAGGACGGACTGCGAGCGGCTGGGGTCGAGGTCTACAACTTCCACACACAGCAGGGCCCATCGAACCGGTTCCAGATCAACTTCCGCAACCACCGGAAGATCGTCGTGGTGGACGGCCACGAGGGATGGGTCGGCGGCCACAACGTGGGCGACGAATACATGGGTCGGAGTCCCAAGTTCGGCCACTGGCGCGACACCCACGTACGGATCGAGGGCCCGGCAGTCCTGGCCCTGCAACTCTCGTTCGTCGAGGACTGGCACTGGGCCACCGACGTGACGCCGGACCTGGACTGGACCCCGCACGCCGCACCGGACGCGGACATTCCCGTCCTGATTGTACCTTCCGGTCCGGCGGACCCGAGGGAGACGGCCACGCTGATGTTCACGCACGTCATCAACTCCGCCGAG
>CAXMRU010000202.1:0-2662 GCA_964195715.1 Akkermansiaceae bacterium
AGCGCCCGGCCGTGCGCGGGCGGGATCATGGAGTCGTGCTCACCGTGGATCACCAGCACCGGTCCCTCGAACTCTGCCACGGCAGCCAGGTTGTCGAACGGATCGAGCACCAGCGGCCCGAACAGTCCGAATCTGCGCGCCAGGTCTCGTACGCTCGTAAACGCCGATTCGAGCACCAGGGCGGCAACCTCTCTCTCGCGGGTCAGTGCGCAGGCAGGGCCACCGCCCACGGACCTCCCGTACGCGACTATGCGTCTCGGGTCGACTTCGGGGCGGGCCACCAGATTGTCATAAGCCGCGCTCATGGCCTGCGTGATCGACTGCTCCGTCGGACGACCCCGTGATCGGCCGTATCCCGGATACTCGACGAGCAGGACCGCGAGTCCCCACGACCTCGGAACCTCGAATTCGTCCAGCCAGTAGTCGATCAGCTCCCCGTTTCCGTGCGCGAAGATCAGGGCCGGGGCGGGCTGTGAGTGACTCGGCGGGGCCAGGTACCAGGCCTCGATCCCCCGGTCGGGACCGAGCCACGTGACCTCGACTCCGTCACGACCTTCGGCCGCCGAGACAGGTGGAACCGGCGGGCGGGGAAACAGGACGGACCGCTGCATCGCGAACACGAAGACCATATAGACAAGGAGCGCGATCAGTCCGAACAGCGTCACGGTGATCAGCGGCTTCATTGCTTCCTCTCGGTTGCTCGTGCGAACGTAGAATACGGATGTCAGAGGCTGTGCGCCTCGTAGCCGGGATGACGCCACCCACTCCGCAGGAGCTCAGAACGATGATCGACCCGCGGCTCGCTGAAGTCCTTCACCTCCTCGACCCTCCGAGCGGCGAGCGCCTGTGGTACGGCGGCGCCACGGCCCTGGGCTGCCTGAGAGGAGTGGGGCACGCCGAGGCGGCCTGGAAGCCGCACCCCGACAGGCACAGCATCTGGGAGCTGACTCTCCATATCGCATACTGGAAGTACGGAGTGCGGCGTCGGCTGGATCCGACAGTTCCCCGCGGCGCGTTCCCGCGCGCGCCCTCGAACTGGCCGCGGATGCCGGAGCGGCCGGAGGAGGAGTCCTGGAAGGAGGACCGACGGCTATTACGTTCGGAACACGAAGCCCTGGTCTCGGTGGCACGCGCGCTCAGTCCGGAGCAACTCGACGTGCGAGGTGGGAAGGGCGACTACCGAAGCATCGACCTGCTGTTCGGTGTGGCCACGCATGACATCTACCACACCGGGCAGATTCAGCTGATGAAGAGACTGTATCGGGACTCGTGAACCGGCATCAGGATCTGAAGCCTCCCGCGTGCCAGATCGCCAGCGAGTCCATCGTGATTCCCACGGCCCAGTGCAGGAGGGCACCATATACCCAGCTCCGGCTCTTGAGCGCCAGATAGCCGAGTAGCAAGCCCGCCGGGACGGCCATGAACACTTCCAGCGGCGGCTTGCCGATGTGCACCATGGCGTACGGAATCACCATGATGAATATGCTGAGGTACCCGAACCGGGGGTACAGTCCGAACGTCATGAATCCGCGGAAGAACCCCTCGACCCCGAAGAACTGGATTCCGTAGGCGATCTCCCACAGCCCGAAGTGCGTCCAGCCGAGGACGGCATTGTCGTACATGGGATACTTGGCCTGGAACGCCGGCATGAAGCTGGCCGCCACGATGATGGGAACCATGACCGCGAACATGAGCACGTATAGCCATGCGTGAGGCGTCACGCCCCGGAGCCGGTATCCGAAGTCGGCCGGACGCTTGCCGATCCATAGAATGATGACAAGGATGGGTAGCAGGATGCGGATCAGGACGCTCGAGATGCCCCAGTAGAGGTAGGGCAGCGTCGAGTAGTACTCGTGGTCGGCTCCCCAGCCGATCCAGCTCGCGACCCTGGGAAGATTGGCATTGATGAAGTTCGGCCGCCCCCACAGGGCGTAGACGAGGAGCAGGATGAGTGACGCGACGAGGACCTGGGTGGCGACACGGTCGTCCGGGCGCGACCACAGTCCGCTCCAGTCTTCACGCAGTGTGGCCAGGAAACTGCGGAGGCCTCCCGGCTGGCGGCCCACCCGATCGATGCTCTCGGTGTCGTGCATGGACACAACCTAAGACACGCCACTTTCGCTCCGCCACGGCCTGCTTATTGACTTGTGCCGTATTGCCAGCGATATTATTGGCGTTCGAAAACAAGCACGACCTGAAGCAGTGCGGTAATGGATTAAAGTAGAACACTGGTTTTTCTAGGGGGACCTGTTCGAACGGGTCGCCCTTTTTTTGTGGCAATTGCCACAGCACCCCGCGCGGGGGGATGCCGCGAGAGTGTCAATCAGTCGGGTGGTACGGATTGTCCGGACTCCGACCTTGGCAACACAACATTCAGGAGCAGGACACATGCGTACCAAGGGAACAGTCAAGTGGTTCAGCGACGAGAAGGGCTTCGGCTTCATCACGCTGGAGGACGGCGGCAAGGATTGCTTCGTCCATCATTCGGCCATCCAGGCCGATGGCTTCAAGTCGCTCAAAGAGGGTGACATCGTCGAGTTCGAGGTGGTGCAGGGCCAGAAGGGTCCGGCCGCGGAGAACGTGACCATCGTTACGTAGTTACAGGGCAGCCGGCCTCAATCGGCTGTGCGGGCCGTCTCGTCTGACGAGGCGGCCCGCTTTT
>CAXMRU010000203.1:0-1770 GCA_964195715.1 Akkermansiaceae bacterium
TGGACTGTGCCGTTGGGTCTGCACGTATCTGTGCCCGCTCAGGGAGCCGGATCGATGCGGTAGGCGCGGTTCCCAGCCAGGACAGACAGCTCGCCGGCCGCGTCCTTCCCGAACGAGTAGACGCTGCCGATGGACGGAATCGACCACTCGCGCTGGTCGACGGCCGTGCTCTGTGCCGGGTCCCAGCGGAAGCTCCGCAGCCATCCGTCACAGAAGTCCGAGTAGAAATAGACTCCAACTAGATCCGGGATCGCCTGGCCGCGGTAGACGTGGCCACCGGTAATCGAGCAACCGTCGCCGTGATCGTACGAGATGACCGGGTCCCGGAGGCCTGCCCGGTCGCAGCCGGAGCTCTGGAAGCACTCCGGTCCCTCGACGATGTTCCACCCGTAGTTCACGCCCGCTTCGTTCAGGGGGACGACGTTCACTTCCTCCCACGTGTTTTGCCCGACGTCGGCCACGTAGACGAACCCGCCTTCGACATCGATGTCGTTGTGCCACGGGTTTCTCACACCGTAGGCCCAGATCTCCGGGCGGCCACCGCCGGCAGCGAACGGATTGTCGGGAGGAATCGCGTACGGATCCCCGCCGTTCACATCGATCCGCAGGATCGCGCCGAGCAGCGTGTCGAGGTTCTGTCCGTTGCCCTGCGGATCGCCGCTCGACCCACCATCGCCGAGCGGGATGTAGAGCATGCCGTCAGGACCGAACAGGAGCTGGCCCGCGTTGTGATTGCCGAATGGCTGATCGATGAACAGGATTTCCTTCGCGCTGGCGGGATCCAGGGAGAGCCCGTCGGCCCGCTCGGTGTACCGGACCACCCGCGTGTCGCCCGACCCATCCGTGTAGTTGACGTACGCGAAGCCGTTGGACTGGAAGTCGGAGTGGAACGCCAGGCCGAGGAGTCCCTGCTCGTTGCCGCCTGAGAGTTGGCTGCTGACATCCAGGTACGGCATCTCCTGCAGCTGCCCCCCGGACAGCACCCGAATGCGACCGCGCTGCTCGACGATGAACAGCCGGGGATCTCCCGGAGCATCGAGCAGCTGGACGGGCCGCTCGAGGCCGCTCGCAACCTCCGTGAGGACGAGCCCGTCGGACGTGGGCGGCGGATCGGCGGTTACCCCGTCGTCGCCGCAGGTGATCGGAGTGGCGAGCAGCGCCGCGATCGCCACAATGTTGGCCGACCCGGTGATTGACCTCACGAATCCTCCTGAAGGTTGCGTTCCGAGCCCGTCACGGCATACTCCGGACCGGCGCAGGCGTTCTTTGTCCTAACCTACAGGGCGCTGACGGTTTCTCCACCACCTGCAACTTCCTCGCTGCTTCCGTTTACCACGTTCGCAGTACCGATGCGACAGTTCCATCGACCGGTGAGGATACAGCATGAAAGTCACGAGAATGACCTGGCTGCGGAAAGGAACCGCGGGGTGGCTGTGGGTGGCCGCGCTCGGGGTGTCCTCCGCAGCTGCGCAGGTTCGCGTGGACGCGAGCGAAGGGATGATCGCGTACAGAAGCGACGCGGGCTTCTCCGCGACCCTGGGGCGGGTGGAGCCCGCCATCGAGGCTCGCGGCCTGTTCGTCATGAAGGTTATAGACCACGCCGCTGCGGCAAAGCAGGTCGGCCGGGAACTCAGCCCGAACACCGTAGTGCTTTTCGGTAATCCCGAGATCGGGAGTCAGGTGATGACGTGCTCCCCTCGCGCCGGGATCGACCTGCCGCAGAAGCTAATGGTGTGGGAGGAGGACGGAGCTGTCTTTGTCGCTTACAAT
>CAXMRU010000204.1:0-2319 GCA_964195715.1 Akkermansiaceae bacterium
ATCCTGTGGCTCGCCGCGAAGAGGGGAGACCGGGTGACCCTAGATGACGTAGCGATCACGGTCCTCGGCCCAGCACCGGCGACTGAGAGCATCACTGGAGCGGCGAACGAGACGAGTCTCCAGCTCCGGGTGTCGATCGGCGGTGGGTTTGCCTACGTGAACACCGGTGACGCGACGAAGGACGACGAACGGGCCCTTCTCTCGGTGTGGCCCGTAGATTCGCTGCGAGCGGATCTGCTGAAAGTGGGACATCATGGCAGCCGCACGGCGACCGGCGACGAATGGTTGAGAGCTGTCGACCCAGCCGTCGCCGTGATCTCCTCCGGGCGTGGCAACGCCTACGGTCATCCGCATATCTCCGTTCTCGATCGGCTGGAGGCGGCATCCGTTCCCCGCGTGTGGCGCACCGATCGCGAGGGAACCCTCTGCCTGGAGGTGGATCGCGAAAAGGGGTGGCGCGTTCGTGGAGAACGTGGTTGGCGCGAACCCTCGACCATGGCACGCGTCTTGACGTCACAAAGGGGTGATAAATAGCGTATCGTACGCTCACCCATGGAGGCAGGCATGGATCGATACGTCGTCACACTCGGCCGCTTCATCATCGAGTCCGAGCGCCGGTCCCCCGGGGCGACGGGCGCCCTTTCCAACATCCTGTACGATCTCACCCTCGCTGCCAAGCTGATCCACCGGGAGGTCAGCAAGGCGGGGCTCGTCGATATCCTCGGCATGACGGGCGCGGAAAACGTGCATGGGGAGGAGGTGCGTAAGCTCGACGAGTACGCTCATGACGTCATGTTCAACGCGATGGACCACAACGGCCAGCTCTGCGTGATGGCCTCTGAGGAGGAAGAGGGGCTGATCCAGATTCCGGCCAAGTTCCCGACGGGCGACTACGTGCTCCTGTTCGATCCGCTCGACGGCAGCTCCAACATCGACGCAAACATCTCCATAGGCACGATCTTCTCGATCCACCGTCGCATCACCGAAGGCCGGGACGGGACGCTCGAGGACTGCCTGCAGCCCGGTTATCGTCAGGTGGCGGCCGGGTACGTGATGTACGGCTCTTCCACGGTCATGGTCTACACGACCGGTCAGGGCGTGACCGGGTTCACGCTCGATCCATCGATCGGGGAGTTTCTGCTCTCGCACAGGGAGATCCGGATTCCCGAGCCGGGGAAGAAGATCTACAGCAGCAACGAGGGCAACTACGCGCGGTGGAGTGAGGGGCAGAAAGCGCTGGTGGACCACTTCCGGGGCGACGACGGCAAAGGCGGTGACTTCTCCCACCGGTATGTGGGTTCCCTGGTGGCGGACTTCCACCGCACCCTGCTTTATGGCGGAATCTTCATGTATCCGGCCGACCGCAAGAGCCTGAAGGGGAAGCTTCGCCTGCTGTATGAGGCCGCGCCGCTCGCCATGATCTGCGAGCAGGCTGGGGGGAGGGCCACCGACGGCGTGCGGGACATCTCGTCGATCCAGCCCGAGGCACTGCACGAGCGCACTCCGCTCTACATGGGCAACCGGGCCTGGGTGGATCTCGCCGCCGAGTACCTCTCTCTGGAGAAGGAGGCGTCGACCGCCGGTTGACCGGCCCGTATGGCCAGCACCACGAAGAAGCCCCCGCTCTCTTCGAGAACGGGGGCTTCTTCATCGGGGTCCCGGATCTTGCCGGGACGCGGTTTAGCTAGAAGACGTAGCGCAGGCCGAGCTGGAACGCGCTGCGCGACGCGTTGGTGAAGATCTCGTAATCATCGACCTTGCCGTCGCCGTTCGAGTCGGTCGTCGAGCCTTCATAGCTGAAGATCATCCGGCCCGTAGCGACGTCGCCCTCGCGCCCCCGGTACCGGATGACGGTCACGCCGCGATCGATGTCCGAAGTCCGGTAGACCTTGTTCCGGAACACGTTGAACCAGTCGAAGATGAAGTCGAAGTGCCCTGGCCCGAGAGAGCCGAACCGCAGCACACCGCGGAGGTCGAACCGGTTCGTCCACGGGTTGCGGCAGCTGTTTCGCTTCATCAGCGAGCCCTTCTGCGAGCTCAGGCACTCGTTGTCGTCGATCAGCTGCTGGAAGTTCGCGGCTTCGCTTGCGCCGTCCCTCCACAGGTACTCACTGGCGGTAGTGGGGATGTAGATGAGGTCGTTGTCCCGGCTGATCCCCTGCCCGCGGTATCCGTCTCCGTTCAAGTCGCCGCGCGCGATGTACGAGTACGCGTTCCCCGACTGTCCGAAGAACTGGGGCGTGACCTCGAGCTGGATGTTGCGACCCAGGTCCGCCAGGAAGGTGGCCGACAGCACGAACCGGTGCGGGCGCTCGAACG
>CAXMRU010000205.1:0-6951 GCA_964195715.1 Akkermansiaceae bacterium
GATTAGGAATCCGACTTCGATGAGAGACGGTTTCCAACGACCACCTCACACCGGGCGTCGCTTCGGTGAGCGCTCGGCGCCAAACATGTAGACAAACATGGACACCCGTTTTCGGGCGATGCAGGAAGCGGCTGCGAGAACTTGTTGTCTCACAGCCGCTTACAGAAGTGGAGCCGAGCGGAATCGAACCGCTGACCTCCTGGTTGCAAACCAGGCGCTCTCCCGACTGAGCTACGGCCCCGCAATGCGTCCGCCCGTGGTGGGTGGACGGCGAGAAGATAGTCAGGTGCGCGACTTACAGGAAGTGCGCGAGGAACTGAGTCCAGCAACGGAAGCGACAATCTGCTGATCCGACAGTTCGGGCGCTGAGAGAGCGTTAACACCGTAGTGTGTTTACTGTATAGTGAGAATACACTACGGTGTTAACAGTGGGGAAACGGCATCTACTCGCGGCTAGAAGTATCGGCTCATCCTGACGGAGATACGGGTCTGCTGACGCCTGCCGAGTGGCGGCTCCAGGGACGAGTCGCCAAGAAACGCTCCGACCTCAAGTCCGACCGTGGCCGAGTTTCCCACTCGCCAGTCCACGGCCACGGACGCGGCCGTGTTCCACGTCCGCCGATCGAGGAAGATTCCCGTGCGGACCTGTCCGTCCGGTAGGAACAGCCGCCCGCCGACGAAGAAGTCGTCTGCGAACGACGTGGTTGCCTCGCGGCCTCGGCTGTCCCACGCGTACTCGAGGAACAGGGCGAGGAAGTCGCCGACTCCGTACTCGATCCCTCCAGCGGCTGCCGCGTACCGGCCGGGCCGCGGATCGGCGGTGAACGCCTCGAGCTTCCAGATCCAGCTCCCGGTCGCTGCCTGCAGGTCGAGTCCCGTCTGCCCTCTGACGTCATATCGAGGCGCAAGAACGGCACGCCCCTCAGCATTCGTCGTCTCGACGAATCCGGGTTCGCGAAGGTTGCCCTGCAGGTGTGAGAAACCCACGTCGACGGGCCCGAGCGTGTGCCTCCAGCGGACGGCCCAGTCGAGGCGCCCCGTTCCTGCGCCAGGTCCGTAGGCAGCCTGAGATGCGTCCACAGGGAGAGGCGACCACAGGAGCCCCGAGCGGCCGTCGAACGTGCGCTCCCGGAACCACGGAAGCAGGAGCACGTCAATCGTCCCCCAGGAGCGGATCGCCGTCAGATACACCATCAACTGGCCCATCCGCACGTAGTCGTCGCCACCGCCAACCAGGTCCCGCTGGTTGACCCCGTCCACCAGGCGGCGGGACTCGGCGGCCCCCCAGAAGATCTCTTTCATTCCGATCGAGAGCTCCCAGCGGTCGCCGATCGCGGAGACGCTCAGGTCTCGCAGGTCCACGCGTGTACGCTCCCCGCTCGGATCCCAGCGGAAGAGGGGCGCTGCCTGCGCCACGTACCGGCCTCCACCCCATTCCAGGAAGACAGAGGCGTCGAGTGCCACCACCGCTTCGGCCGGGTCCAGGCCGGCGAAGCCGCGCGAGTCGAGCTCCTGGAATGCGCTGCCTTCGGCGGTGACCGTCGCCTGCCACTGGGCGTTCAGGTTCGCGGGCGACACAAGGCAGACGGCCGCGAGTGCCGCGACCACGCCCCCCAGGGCCCGGAACCAAGCCTCGGGCTCCCCATACCGCCGCCCCATGGTTTACCGTCCTCTTCGTCCCAGGCCGTCTGCCGTGAATCGGCGCTCGGACACTCCGGCATCGAACCTGAAGTCGCTCCACTCCAGTCGTGTGACGGCTCCGGTCCGGTGGCTCTCCATCGTCATCGTTCCGGCGCGCCAGTACGGTCCGTGCTGCACGTAGTCGGCCAGGGTCAGGGTCTTGACGTGCTCGCCACGGGTATCGAAGTACTCTATGCGGAGGGGCAAGTACTCGATCCGGTCGAGGCACACGCGCTGACGCGAGTAGCCTGAGCTCCCGTCGACGGGAAACCGTTCGACGACGTAGACTTCCGCGTCGCCGATTCGATCCTCGCCCTCGTAGCGGTAAGTGAAGCTGCCCACCTCCTGGGAACTGATGTCCTCGTAAGCGAACTCGCTTCCCATAAACGAGCCTGACTGGTTCGCCGCCGCGATCCGCTTCACCCGCTTCATGGCGGGGAGGTACAGCCACTGGTCGTTGCCGGCCCCCGCGTGGGAGTGACTGAGGAGGGCGGTCCCGGCGAGGTCACGTGGACTCCGGAAGACGAGCAGGGTGCGTTCACCCTCGCCTGACTTCGCAAGCGCGCTCACCTCCATCTCCCGCACCCGTTCCTTCCCGTTCCGACTGACGAGGACCATCGTCAGTCGCGCCTCGTAGTCGTCATAGCCCGCGGTCCGCCGGTCGGCTTCGCGGGCGATGGCAAGGCCCCGCTCCTCCGGGCTTGAGCCGTCCGTGTTCCGAACCGCCTCCTGGGCGTTTGCCTGGCCTCCGCCGAGGGACAGCAGGAGCATCCCCGCGATCGCGGCGCCACGCTCCACCGGCCTACGCCGTCTCCGGCGCCTGCCAATCAACTTGCTCATGGGTCTCCACCTCCCGGACATTCGGCCGCGGGGCGCGAACCGGCGTGCGCTTCCAGGCCGTTCCGATCAGGGTCGGGAATACGAAGAGATCGACGATCACCGCGGTGACGGCACTCACCATCGTCATCAGGCCCACCATGTACATCACTTCGAACCGCGACAGCATCAGCACCGCGAAACCTGCGCTCACGACGACGCTGGTCATCAGGATCGCCGGGCCGGTATCGCGGATGGCCCGCGGAAGGGCCATCTGCAGGTCGACCCCGCCATGTGTCAGATCGCGGAACCGACCGAGCACGTGGATCGTGTCGTCCACGGCCAGTCCGAACGCGATCGAGAACACGAGGATCGTCGCCGGCTTCAAGGGGAACCCGGCGACTCCCATCACGGCCAGCAACACGAGCAGGGGGAAGAAGTTGGGGACGAGGGCGAAAAATCCCTGCCGAATGGAGCGGAACATCCACGTCATCACGCCGAGGATCAGGACAATCGCAATCGCGAGGCTCGGCAGGAAGTTGCGGAGAACCTGCGCCGTATAATTCTGGATCAGCTTCGTGGTGCCCGTGGACACGGCCGTTCCGACCGGAGGCGGCCGGCTCGCCAGGTAATCGTCCACCCTCGCGAGGAACGGGAGCATGAGGCTGCTTCCCATGTCTCTGACGACGATTACGATCTGGGCTTCGCCCTCGGCCTGCCGATACAGGTCGGTGACGAGTCCGCCTTCCTGCATCTCGGCCAGGAACAGAAGCTGGCTCGCCTCCTCCAGGCTCGAAGGGAGAGAGTTCTGATCCGCCCGCCCGTCCAGCGTCGCTTGCCTCAGCGGGCGGAGGAGATCCGGAAGCGCCGCCGTGCCGACCACGACCGGATCATCCCGCACGTACTGCTGAAACTCTTCCATCCAGGCCAGGGAGGCCGGGTGATGCAGCGGCGTCCGGCCGTCCTGACGCATGTGGATGTTGACCTGGAACACGCTGAACCCGACATCCTCGATCCACCTGAGATCACGCAGGAGCTGGCTCCGCTCGTTGAGGTCGTCCACCAGGTGGGAGTCGACGCGCACCATGGAACCGAGGCAGACGGTCAGCGCCGCAGTACCCGCAAACAGGGCGAGGACTCTGCGTGGCCGCCTCGAGGCGAGTCGCGCGGCGACTTCCACGGTGCTGAAGATCCACCGCGCTCCGAGCCCCCGGTCGTCGAGTCTCCGTCTCCGATAGAACGAGAGGAGGACGGGGAGCAGCGTCATGCTGAACAGGTACGTGAACAGGATCGCGGTGGCGGTGAACACGCCGAAGTCCACCAGAAGCTGGATGCGGGTCCCGGCGAGGCTGGCAAACCCGATACCGGTGGTGAGCGAAGTGTAGAAGCATGGTCGCGACAGCTCGGCGAACGATCGGACGATGGCGTCGGCGTTACTCGACACCGCCCTTCTGCGCCGGTAGCGCGACAGTACGTGCACGACGTCGCTGCCGCCGACGACCAGCACGATGATCGGGATGAACCCGGTCATCACCGTCACCGGCTTCCCGGCGAGTCCGATGAGCGAGACCGTGCACAGGTAGGCAGGCACCACCGACACGAGGCACAGCACGACCTGACCGAGGTGGCGGAAGAACAGGAACAGGACCACGAGGAACACGACGAGCCCCGCCGTCACGAGCCGCCGCTGGTCCTCGTCCAGTAGCTTGGGCACCCGGGAACGGATGATCGGGATGCCGTTCAGGACGAGAGTGCGCCCGTCACCGCGCAGACCGTCGATCTCTCTCTCGAGGCGCTCCTCCACCTCGCGCCGGGCCGCATCGTCCGTCATGACTTCGGGTGGGAGAGTGCCATGGACGGCGAACGCGCTCTGTTCTTCGTTCCACAGGTAGCCACGGAGCAGCGGGTCGATCCGGTGGCGCTCGAGCGCCTGGCGGATGGACTCGTCCGTGGCGCCTGCCGATCCGACGAGTGGGTGGACATCGAGCACGCTCTCGCCGTTCACGTCGGCGGACTCGGCCACCTCGACGCTGCCGAGCCACCGGACATCGCGGAGTCCGGCAGCCGCGAAAACCTCCGCGACCCGCTCGAGTCCGTGGTACAACTCGAGTCCCGGAGGTCGTGAATCCTCCCAGAACAGCGTGATCCGCGTCTCTTCCTTGGGGAACGTGCGCTTATAGAGCTCGAAGCGCTCCCGCTCCGGGCCCCAGCCGGGGAAGAACTGCTCCATCGTATAGTCGGTCGGCACCCGGCTGGCCCCGTATCCCGCCCCGCCGACGAGCAGGACGTTGAGCGCCAGTACGGCATACCGGTGGCGGAGCAGCCAGACGAAGAACCTGCCTCCCGATGGTCGCATCGTGCTCAGTCCCGGGTCGGTGGATCAACTACGGCGCTCGCGCACTATCCGCGCGAGCCCGATACCCGGTTCAAGCGTGGGCGTGTGTCATCAAGCAGCGATCAAGTGGGGAGTGGCTGGGATCGGTCGGACTTCGGGGTGCTACTCGGGCACCTCGACTCGATAGATGTCGTAGTCACCGTCCTGCGTCCGCGCGGCGAACACGATCGCCCTCCCGTCGGGCGACCACGCAGGCTGAGTGACGCGGGCGAATTCCGTCGCGAGGCGAGCGACCTCGGTTCCGTCGAGGTACGTGATCCGAATGTACTGCTCGCCGTCCCCGGCCAGGCTGGCCATCGCCAGACGCGTGCCGTCCGGCGACCACGCGGGGCAGAAATCGTGGCCTTCCCGGGTGGTCACGCGCACGGTCTCCTCGGTGAACATGTCGAGGAGGTAGATCTCGTCGTCCTCGGCGTTCGTGTCGCGTCTCGAGAAGAACGCGATTCGTGTTCCATCGGGCGACCAGCGGGGCCACAGGCTGCGGTGGGGGCCCTCCGTGAGTCGGCGGATCTCCGCTCCGTCCGCCGACGTGACGAACAGCTGGAGAACTCCGCTCGCGAGGGAAGCGTACGCGATCGACGACCCGTCCGGGGACCAGGCGGGCGACGGCTCCGATCCCTCGACCTCCACGACGCGCTTCACCTCCCCGGACAGGAGGTGCAGCATGTAGAGCGCCGGCCGATCTTCGCGATCGCTGAAGAATACGAGGCTCTGTCCGGAGGGAGACCACGCGGGGAACCGATCATCCGCCGGGTGATCCGTCAGGCGGGTCACGTTCCCGGTGCGCGGGTCCATGAGGAACAGGTTCCAATCGCCGTCCCTATCCGACTCGAAGACCAGTGCTCCGCCGGCCGGTGACCAGGCGGGGTAGCGGTCCTGCGAGGGGTGGTCGGTGAGGTTGACCGGGGGACGTGCCTCCTGCGCGCCGGCTGGCGCCGGCATGAGCGCGACCCCGATCAGAGCGATCGCTGTACGACCCGCTCTCCGCACGGTTCCTCTCAGCCCTACTCTACGACGCGCGCCGTGTGGGCCAGGCCGTCCGGGCCGTAGCCGGCCGGGAGGTAGCCGATCACGGCGCCCGAGTCGAGCTCGATGACCGCCACCCGGTCCTCCTGGCTGAGCGTCTGGAACGCGTACTTCCCATCGGCCGAGAAGACCACGCTCTGGGGGCCGCCGCCCGGGAAGGAAACGCGCGCCTTCTCGGTGCGCGTGTCGACGTCCACGATGCGCAGCTCGTTTCCGCGGAGGTCGGGCAGGAGAACGGTCTCGCCGTCCTCACTGAACACAACCCGGTACGGCCACCCGAAGCCCTCGAGGGCCTGGGATACGTCTCCGCTCTCCGTATCAATCACGGACACGACTCCGAGCTCGTTGCTGCCCACCCATACCTCGGATCCGTCCGGAGTCACACCGACCGCCTCCGGCGTGACGGGCACCTTGAACTTCCGCACCGACTTGCCGCTGACCACCTCGATCTCGGTGACCGTCGCGTCGCGGATGTCGCTCGTGTAGATGAGGTCCGCGTTTCCCGGGATCGCCAGCATGTGCGACACGTCGCCTTCGGTGGGCAGTTCGGCCACGATCTCGCCCGTGGCCACGTTCACCAGCACGACTTGCCGGCTCTGCTCGGTCGTCACGGCTACGACCTCGTCCCCCGGCATGAAATCGATCCCGTGCGGCCGGCGGTGGGACCCGAGGTTGATCGTGCGCGCGACCGCGAGGCCCGGGACGTCGATCACGGTGAGGGTGTTGCCGCCGCTCCCGCCGCCGTAGTCGGTGACGACCGCGATGCTGCCGTCTCTGGACACCACTACCTCGTGGGGGCCGTTGCCGGTGGGAAGCGTCTTCAGGATCTCGCCGGTGCTGACGTCCACGATGCTGGCTGAGCTCGCGCCCTTGTTGACCACGATCAGGGTGCCGCCCACCTCCGGGGCCTGGGCGGACGCCTCTGCGGCTCCGACAAGGAGAGCCACGGCGGCGAGGGCTCCGATAAGGTCGCCCGTGAAGAAACGGGGAAGGGAAACGCGCAGCATCGATCACCTCGGGTTCGGGTTCGCAGA
>CAXMRU010000206.1:0-11531 GCA_964195715.1 Akkermansiaceae bacterium
GTCGTGATGGGGGCCAGGTTCTACAAGCGGATCGGGGCGCACGTGCTGAACGTGCTGTCGAGTGTGGTCATGCCGCTGCACAAGCTGGATTACTATGACGAGAAGAGGTTAGCCGAGGCGGCGGCTGACGAGTAGGGCTGCTCAGGGGTACAGCAGGAAGCGACTGCGAGCCCGGCGTGTCAAGCCACGGTGCACCGAGCTGGCGGAAGGGGCAGTCCGTGCCCCCCGGCCGACCAAGAATGCGAACGACCGATCCAGCATGTTGCCCTGAAGCCGGACTCCCCCGTTCGGGGTCTACCAGTCACGCCCAAAGGTAACCGACATGAGCCTGCTCCCAGAGGCAAGCCGGCGACTGACCGTACTCCCTCTTTTCCTCCTCGCGGGTCTTGTCCTGTCAGGGTGCTCCGGTACCGAGCAACGACCGTACGCCGAGCGCGTCGAGATCCGACGTACTTCATTCGGGGTTCCCCACATCAGGGCGGAAGATCTGGGCGCCATGGCCTACGGCCTCGCGTGGACTCACATGGAGGACTACGGCGAGCTGGTCGTAGAGCGCCTGACGATGGTCAGGGGAGAATTGGCACTCCACAAGGGAGAGGAATTCGTAGACTCCGATTTCTGGTGGCGTCGGCGGTACGAGCAGGCCGTGGAAGCGTACCCCACCCTGCACCGGGATACCAGGGATCTCCATGAGGGCTACTCCGCAGCCGTGAACCGGTACATCGAGCTTCATCCTGAGGAGGTGCAGGAATGGGCCACTCCCCAGTTCACGGGGGTGGACATTGCCGCCCACTGGGTGGATGAGACGCTCGATGGTGCCATTCGACGATTCGGCAGCAGCCAGGACCAGCGCCGGGCCCGGCGCGACTCGGCCTCCACCTCCGGTGACGGATCCAACGCCTGGGCATTCGGTCCATCGCGCACGGCCAGCGGGAACTCGATTCTGGTCCGGAACCCCCACCTGTCCTGGGGTGCGGGGAGGTACAGCGTTTACTACGAGGCGCATATCACAATTCCGGGCGTGATCGACTTCTACGGCGATTTCCGGGTTGGCTACCCGATGTACTTCAACGGGGGATTCAACCCGAACCTCGGCTGGAGCACGACGAACAACTCGCCGGACGTGGAGGAGTTCTACGCGCTGGCAGTGGATCCGCAGAACCCGGACGCATACTTCCTCGACGGTGAGTCAATCCCGCTGGAGAGCAACCGGATCGCCATCGAGGTCGGGACTGCCGGCGAGACGGCGTCCGTGACGCGGGAGTTCTTCGATACCGAGATCGGCCCTGTCGTCGAACGAACCGAGGACACCATCTACGTCGTTCGCTCAGCTGACTGGAGCGAGTATCGTCGCACGGAGCAGTTCCTCCGGATGATGCAGGCGTCGAATCTGGACGAATGGAAAGACGCGATGCGACTGCGCGCGATGAAGGAGTCAAGCTTCACGTACGCTGACGGCGCAGGAAACATATTCTACGTGTGGAACGCCGCGATTCCCGAGCTGCCGCATCCCTCAGGACATGATACGATCGCGATTCCCGTAATCTCTCGTGCCGATGTCTGGCATGACCTGGTCCCCTTCGATTCCCTGCCCCAGCTGCTGAACCCGTCGGGCGGCTACCTGCACAACGAGAACGACTCCTTCCACTACACGAGCCTGGATGACCCCCTGGAGACCCCGTCCGTCAACGCTGCGTGGCCCGAGCGGCGACTGCGCCTTCGCAGTCAACTGGCGCTCGAGCTGGTCGGGACCGCGACCAACCTGACCCTCGAGGACGTCATCACACTCAAGCACTCACCTCGGATCCTCATGGCAGACCGGGTGAAGGAAGACCTGGTTCGGGCGGTGCGGGCCTCCGGAGCGACGGGAGAGGTGGAATCGGCCATCGACCTTGTCGAGGCATGGGGGAACACCTCCGCTGCCGACAGTCGCGGAGGAGCGCTATTCGAGCTGTGGGCGATCAGATACGACGAGCTCGGAGGCGACTACGCGCATGACTGGACTCCGGCGGAACCCACCTCTTCTCCGCGTGGCCTCGACGATCCGGCCGTAGCAGCGCGCGCCTTCACCGATGCCGTAGCCGAGACCACCGAGAGGTACGGTGCCTGGGACGTCCCGTGGGGCCAGGTGCACAGGATCCGCTGGGGAGGTGTCGACGCCCCGGCAAGCGGCTGTCCATCATGGCTCGGCTGCTTCCGGCACCTCGGCTTTCGCACGGACGAGGACGGAGTCGGGAGGGCCTACACCGGTGACGCCTGGATCCTCGCCGTCGAGTTCGACTCGATCCCGCGGGCCTACTCGGTGCTGGTGTTCGGGCAGACAGGGAACGAGGCCTCTGAGCACTACGACGATCAGGCCGGCCTCTTCGCGCGGGAGGAGCTCAAGAGGGTCTCATTCACGGAAGAGCAGATTGCGGCCGACCTGGTGCGCCGGTACCGACCCGGTTGGTAGTGGAAGCAGCGCACACCCGGGTCGACCTTGTACGGGCCTGGCGTGTATAGTAAAGATGTATCGTTTAGACAGCGGTAGCTGCGGACGGTCCTCAGCCACAGTGACGCGACGATACCTTGTGCCCACCCCCCGGGCACCACTCCGTGAGGGGTCCGCGTTGGACGCCGCGCTCGCCGAATCGCAGCATGGAGGGAAGCCATGGCCTACCGGATCCGTCGCGTCGAGTACTACTACACTACCGTCGAGGACCAGCCCGGAGAGGCGTACAACCTGCTGGCCCGGCTCGCGAGCCTCGGGGTAAACCTGCTCGCCTTCACGGCGATTCCAGTCGGGCCGATACGCACTCAAATGACCTTGTTCCCTGACGAATCTGCTCGCCTCGAGTCAGCAGCGGCTGGCGCCGGGATGTCGCTGGATGGACCGTATCCCGCGCTTCTCGTGCAGGGGGATGATGAACTCGGCGCGCTTGTTGACATCCACCAGCAACTCTTCCAGTCGCGGGTGAACGTTTACGCGTCGACGGCGGTGACGGACGGCAAGGGCTGCTACGGCTACGTTCTCTACATCAGGGCCGAAGACTATCCCAGGGCTGTGGCTGCGCTCGAAGTGTAGGGGTTCCATCGTTTGGAGCGGGGGTGATGCGCAGGTGACGAAGGCGGTATATGTGCGCGGTTCGCGTTGCCGTCTGCGGAATCGGGGAGGCGGGATTTGAACCCGCGGCCCCTGGCTCCCAAAGCCAGTGCTCTGCCGGACTGAGCTACTCCCCGTGTTTTGAAACTCGCCGCCGGCGAGTCAGCGCTTGCCTCACCCGCAGCCGGATCGACTCCAGATCACGGCGACCGCCACAAGTGCCAGTATGGACAGGAACTCGGACATCAAGTCTCCTCGTGTCTCACAATATGAGATGGCACAAAACCGGCCCAAAGATGACACGCCTCCCCGGGTCGCGCCATATGTGTCACCGACCGGGATGAATGTCACGAGCACGCACGAACCGCCGCACGGCAACTGCGGCCTCGAACAGCAACCACAGCTCGAGGACGAAGATCGCACCCCCGACGATGACAAGGAGAGTCTGGCTCTCGCGCGTGAAGCGCAGGAGGTTCAGGATCATGGCCCAGGTCGTCATGAAGAGCAGGAACGCCATGGGAATGGCAGTGACCCACGCCTTCCGGCCCAGCTTCAAGAGGAAGAGCGTGAGGATCAGCAAACTGAGGCCGGCCAGCAGCTGGTTCGTAGTACCGAACAGCGGCCACAATCGCATGCCTCCCGCACCGCGGTCCAGACCGAGGGCGAGCAGAGCGCAGCTGGTCACCGCGATCAGCGTGGCGCTCCACCGGTTCTGGACGGCTTTGATCCGGTACTCCACACCTAGCTCGGCGATGATGTAACGCTGCAGGCGCACGCTGGTGTCGAGGGTCGTCGCCGCGAAACTGATCACCACTACCGCCGCGAATATCGTGGCTACGGCATGAGGGATGCCCAGTCCCTCGGCGAGTACGCCTACTCCGTTGACGAAGGCTGTCGTGGCCCCCGCCGACGCGGCGGCCCATGAACTGTAGTGCGCGTGCCACCCGTCGACGCCCGCGTAGAGCGCGAAACCGGCGGTCGTCGCGAGGATAGCCGTGAGTGCGAGGGCCCCCTCGCCGATCGCACCCCCGTAGCCCACATACCGCGCGTCGGTCTCCCGGTCCAGCTGTTTGGAGGACGTTCCGGAGGCGACGAGGCCGTGGAATCCGCTGATCGCCCCGCATGCGATCGTGATGAACAGGAGTGGAAACCAGCTCGGTGCGTCAGCAGGAAGAGACGTGTTCACCGCCGGCGCGACGACACGCGGGTTGGTCACGATCACGCCGGCGCCGATGATCCCCAGGGCGACGAAGAGCTGGTGCCCGTTTACGTAGTCCCTCGGCTGCAGCAACAACCACACAGGAAGCACGCTGGCGAAGAACGTGTACACGAAAAGTATCACGATCCAGCCGACCCTCTGGCCGTCGGCATGCGCCGCCTCCGCGGCCAGGGCCAGATCCCCTCCCGATGCACTGACCTGGGCCGCGGTGGATTCGAAACCGAGCAGGTCGGGTAGCTGGAATGGCACGTACTGCCCGAACCAGATGAGAGCATACAGGATCGCGAGTGCGGCCAACGAGGGGATCAGGATCCCGGCGCCCGTGCGGTATATGAGGAAACCGACGACCAGGGCCACGACGAGACTACCCCAGACGGGAAGGACGGCCCCCGGATTCGCCATGAACAGGTTCGCGATGATGACCGCGAACACCGCGTTGACCATCAGCAGCAGGAAGAAGATCAGGAGCAGAAAGAGCACCCGAGCCCGATCTCCGACGATAGATTCGGCCAGCGTCCCGATCGAGTTTCCCTTGTGCCGGGAGGAGATCCAGAGGGTGCCGAAGTCATGAACGGCTCCGGCGAAGATCGTTCCCAGCACGACCCACAGGAAGGCAGGCAGCCAACCCCAGATCACGGCGATGGCAGGGCCCACAATCGGCGCGGCTCCCGCGACGGACGTGAAATGGTGGCCGAACAGCACGTGCCTGTTGGTCGGGACGAAGTCCACACCGTCCTCAAATTCGTGCGCAGGCGTAATGAAATCGGGGTCCAGCTGGTAAATCCAGCGCGCGATATACCGCGAGTAAATCCTGTAGCCGGATAAGAATGCCGCGACCCCGATGACCAGCAGTACGATCGCGCTCACGCAAGATCCTCCCCGGAACAACTCACTGCCTGGAATAGTTGCCGCAACGCGTTCGAGCCTGCCGGTTCGCCCTCCTGCATGGCAACATAAGCGATCGGCCAATCTCGGAACCGTTCCCGGATGTCTGCGAGTTGGCCCTCCTCGCGTTCAGCCCTCCTTCGCTGGAACTCATCTCCTGATACGGCGGGGTGCACCTGGTTTACGATGAGACCGCCGACCGGAATGCCGTACCCGGAGAGGGTCGACATCGCCCTGTGCGTTTCGAGGATGGGAAGCCTCTCCGGCACGGTCACGAACATGAATGCGGTACGCCCACTGTCGGTGAGGACCAGTCGTGCCCGCTCGAAGCGATCTCGCCGCTCCTCCAGCGCTGCTAGCACCGGATCACCAATCTCCCGCTCCGATCCGGACGCGGATCCCGCCACATTCCGCCACATCCGCCCCAGGCTCGATACTTTCCGCCGCTGCGCGATCAGTCCGCCGATCCAATTCGTCATAAGCTCCGGCAGGGACAGGAGTCGAAGCGTCTGACCCGTCGGGGCCGTATCGAACACGATCCGGTCGAAACGCTCGTCCCCCAGGAGTCGGGTGAACCGGTCGAACAGGGCTGCCTCCTCCGCGCCGGGCGACACGCGAGCCGCGTCGATCTGCCGCTCTACTTCGGCCACGAGTCGCGGAGGAGTCACGTCGGCAATCCGGCCTTTCACGTCCCGGATGTAGTCCTCGACGGCCGAGGCAGGATCGATCTCCGCTGCCCAGAGATCGCCTTCTACTGGCCCGGGTTGGGCATCAACTGTAACGCCGAGTATGTCGGACGTGGAATGAGCAGAATCTGTGGATACGAGTAGTGTGCGAGCGCCCCGCCTGGCAGACTCGAGCGCCGTGGCCGCCGCCAGCGTCGTCTTCCCGACACCTCCCTTCCCCCCGAAGAAGAGGATCGGGCGCTCGAGCGCCCGGAAGATCGTCAACTCGATGCCACCCGATGCGCGAAACCCCACCGGACCGCCCTACATCTCAGCAACACCGGAAGCCGCCTTCCGGAGCCGACTCCATCCCCAGGCGCAGATGCCACTCGTGAAACTGCTCGATCAGCTCGGGCAGTAGCTCCAGCGTGTAGAACTGCACCGGGTTCGGCACTCCGAGCAGGTCCGAGAAGCCCATCAGCAGAAAGATATCCCGTTGTTCGAGGTATTCGCGGTGGATCGCCGACCTGTAGGGGGCCATGTACACGCCCTCGTATATCTCGCGTGCACCCTGCAGGCGACATCGCACGGCAGCCCAGAAAGCGGCGCGCTCTGACATGGTCAGGGACAGCCGATCGGCACGAGTCGAACAGGCCCTCTTCTCTGGCGGGGCTGAACCGGTGCCGATGGTGAGAGGGTGCGGGCCTCTCCGACCCACTCCGTCCCGACGCGGCCCGCCCGGATCGTGAACACGTCAGCCTCCGGGCCGGTGACGATACGAACCCACAGGGAATCCGCTCCGAAAGCTGCCCAAACGGACTCCAGCACTGCATCCTGGCTGCCATCGAGGACGGATACGCCGAAAACGTCATCCTCCGGCCGCGTCTCTGCGTCGATTCGACTGAGCTCGATCCTGCCGGGAAGCGATGCCACTCCGGCCGACCAGCCGGTCTCCACGCGGAAACAGGTGCCTGTCTCCGCCGCTGCCGGTGACCTCCGACGATCCGGAAGCTGGTGCCACGGATCCTGTGCGGGCTGAACGGCGCTTGGCAGAACAAAGAGCCTTGCGTTCAACGTGTCCGGCTGCGCTACGTTCTCCTCCAGACGCGACTCCCGATCCTGCTTCAGATCCGGGGCCGCGTCGACCGCGTCGAGCTCGAATTCGGCTGGCGCCACGGCGTCACTCCTCTCCCGACGCCCCAACTCCCCGGCGGCATCTGGTTCGGCCACCGTCTTCGCAGCCTCCTCTCGCCTCGAGGGTTCGGCCGCAGCGTTCTCGACGGACTCGGACTTGTTCGCTCTGTCAGGGTCTCCCGTGTCCGCGCCGAAGCCCTCGGAGGACAGAGGTGTGGCCGGCGGTGGGGCTTCGTCCTCCAGGGATCCCACGGACTGCATCTCCGCAAGCGACTCATGGTCGAGCGCGCTCTCGTGGAACGGATCGCTCCACCCCCTGTCGATCAGCACCGTGCGCCCGATCCAGCCGGCACCCAGCGCGAGCACCACGGTCGCTGCCCAGGCGAGGCGCTCGAACGAGCGTAATTTCGCGCGCAGCGAACCGCGACTCCGACCACGACCCTGGTCATCCCTCCGCAGATCTGCCTCGGCAGCCCGGGCTTGAATTTCCTCGAACGCCGGCACGCTCTCCAGGTCCGGAGTCGCCGCAGCCAGAATCTCCCCGGCTTCCGCCACGAAGTGCCGCGCGTCCTCCAGCCGCGACCTGCAGTCCGGACACGTGTCCAGATGCTTCCTGACGGACTGCCCCTCCGGCGAGTCTTTGGGGAATGCTCCGTCGATCCAGGCGTGCAGATTACCATCAGAGATGTGCGGCATCACGATCCTCCTCCGCACGGTGTGCTTCCACGAGGCGGCGTCGCGCCCGTGACAGGGTCGTTCCGACGGCGCCACGAGCCAGTCCGGTTTGCGCCGATATCTCGTCGTAGGCAAGTCCGGCATCCCAGAGCAGCAACGCCTCCCTGTCCCGATCGCTCAGGCGGTCAAGCGCGAGTCTCACGGCCTGCTCTCGATCCGACCTCTGCATTTCCTCCTCCGGGTCGGCCGCCACCGTGCCCTCCACCTCCGTACGAATCAGCGTCAAGTGGCGGCGTCTTCGAATCGCCGTCCGAGCCTCGTCCCGAGCCAGATTCCGAGCGACCGTGAAAAGCCATGATCGCGGGTCATCCGGATCAGTGCGCAGGGCACGGACGAAAGTCTCCTGAGCGAGGTCCTGAGCCCTGTCATCATCCCAAACGTACCGGTACAGGAACCGCACCAGGTCGGGGTACATCTCTTCGTAGATAGCGGCCCAATCGGCTCTCAATCCCGGTGCCTCGTCCAAAGAAGACAGTCGCTCACCCCGAAAAGATACACCGTGTGCGCCGGGGTGGCCTCATGTGGTTCGGGTCGGTACTGTCGCTCATACGGGATGACGATTCAGGGGGGGGAATATGCACACCCCGGCCAATGCCCTCGCCGGTTCAGGTCCCGGGCGGCACTCTACGGCAGGTATTCGCCCGGAATCGGTTCCGCCTCCGTCTCCGCCTGCCAGAAGATGTTCACCACCCACCAACGCTGGCCGTCGTTCAGAAGCTGGAAGCTGTTGATCCCTCTGGTGAAGGGTTCTCCATCGGCCTCAGTGCGCGACTCGTACGTGCTGAAGACATGCGCGATGTGGCCGTAGCTCTGGTCCACTCTGTGGATCTCGAGCTCGAAGAACGCATTCTCCGCGAAGTAATCCGTCGAACCCTGGATCCAATCGTCCAGGCTCATGGCCCTGTAGGTGAACGCACCATCGGGGCCCGGAAACGAAGGAATCAACCTGGCATCCGGCAAGAAGAGGGAGCGCATGCGATACCAATCCCGCTCCGCGCCCGCCGGCCCGGAGATCACGTCGTACACCGCCTCGATGATGGAGTCGACGGACTCGACGTCCGCAGGGTCCGCTGTGGCGGGCTCGGCCTCCTGGGCCCGAAGGGCGCCCCAAGCTGGCGCCATGACCAGGACGAGCACGATCAGCACGCGGCGGAGCCGCGGCAACATGGAACAGATCACCGGAAATCCTCCAGAATGGAAGCTGGTTCCAGCCAGCGGCGCAGGGCGCGAATCGCCGCCGCACGGTGACTGATGGATGCCTTCACGTCCGGAGGCAACTCGCCGAACGTTCGGCCGTGCGCAAGCAGCAGGAACAGGGGATCATATCCGAATCCGCCCTCCCCCCGTTGGGACGTAGTGATCGTGCCGTCCACCCGACCCTGCATTACCAGCGTGCGGCTTGATCCCACGAGGGCGACCGCACAGCGGTAGTGAGCTCCCCGATCCGCGTCCGGCACGCCCCGAAGCACCTCGATCAACCGGGAATTGTTCGCCTCGTCCTGTGCGGCGGACGAAGGCCCCGAAACCGCCGCGAAGCGTCGCGACCGAACGCCAGGGGCCCCATCCAGCGCATCCACGCACAGCCCGGAATCATCGGCAATCACCTCCATGCCTGTGTGAAGTCGATAGAACCGAGCTTTCGCGAGCGCGTTCTGCTCAAACGTGTCGAAGACTTCGACCTCGTCCTCACCGGGGAGATCGCCGACCCCGTGGTCCGCCAGAGAGATCACATCCAGATCGACGCCACTGAGGAGATCCGCGATCTCTCGCAGCTTGTGACGATTGCGTGTAGCGAGGAGGAGCGGTCGGCGCGTCACGATGGCCCTCGCACTCGGCTACCGGCCGCTAACGACCGTTGACGGTCACGGTCGGCCCGGCCGTGGGCTCAATGCCCCGGGATCCGACCGAGTGGCCGTCCAGCGTCAGGAGCAGGAGAAGCACGGGCAGATACAGCAGCGAAACTCGGAACAGACCTCGCGCGGCCGGCGAGTCCGCCCGCAACGCGAAACGGAGTGCGCTCAAAACGTACGCGGCCGTGAGGAGAAGAGCCGCAACGGCGTATGCCTGGCCGGTCAAGCCCAACAGCACCGGCAGCAGACTGGCCGGAAGGAGCGCGACCGCGTACAGGACGGACTGCTGGCGGGTCTGTCGCGCCTCAGGATCGGTCACTCCGAGCATCTTGAGACCGCCCCGCCTGTAGTCATCCCGGTACATCCAGACCAGCGCCAGGAAGTGAGGCATCTGCCAGAAAAAGAGGATGCCGAACAGCGCCCAGGCTCCCGGATCCAGAGATCCGGTCGCAGCGGTCCACCCACCCACGATCGGAAGGGCGCCGGGCACGGCTCCGACCAGTGTGGATAGAGAGGAGACTCGCTTGAGCGGTGTGTATACGAACACGTAACTGACCAGCGCCACGAGAGCTAGCACCGCCGTAAGCGTGTTTACGAATGCGGCGAGGATGCCTACCCCGAGCATGGACGTCGCTACGGAGAACGCCACTGCAGCCGTCGTCGTAACCTTACCCGTCGGCAGCGGACGTCCGCGCGTCCGCATCATGCGTGCATCGATGTCCCGCTCAAACACCTGGTTCAGGGCGCTCGCGCCCCCGGCGACCAGGCCGATTCCGAGCGAAGCCACGATGAGGGCCCAGCGATCCACGTCCCCGGCGGAACCCAGGAGGAAACCTGCTCCTGCCGAGATCAGCACCATCAGGGTGATCCGCGGCTTCGTCAGGGAGAAGAGGTCTCCCGGTCGATTCAGGCGAGCAGAATCCCGGGACTCGGACTTGCTGCCAGCAATGTCATCTGCTTGTCCGTCCGCGGTCACATTCAGCCTCGTCTTGATTCACTCGCAGGATCCGGGAATCCGCAAGGATCCCGGACAGGCGAATACGTATTTACACAAGAATACCGCTGAATGGCAATGGAAGGGCCGATGCTATGCCTCGTCTCCCAACCGAATCCGCTCGATCAGGTCGGTGCTCGAGAGTCCTTCCTCAAGCGCGACCCGCACGACCTCCCCGCCTGCTTTACGAACGGCCGCGGCCCCCGCGATCTCATCCTCCGAGTAGTCCGCTCCCTTTACGAGCACGTCGGGAAGAAGACGCTCGATCAGCGCGGCTGGCGTATCCTCATCAAATACGGTTACGACGTCTACGAATCTCAGTCCAGCAAGTATTTCAGCCCTGTCCGCCTCGGACTGAAAGGGCCGCTGCGACCCCTTGAGTCGCCTCGTGGATTCGTCGGAGTTCACGGCCACGACCAGCAAATCGCCGTGGCTGCGAGCCGCACGCAGCGAGGCCAGGTGACCCCTGTGCAGGAGATCAAACACGCCGTTCGTGAACACCAGGCGGTAGTCTCTCGGTCGCCCGTGCAACCTGAGCAGCTCCTCTCGATTCAGGATGGGGGCTGGATGGAGGTGATGGGTCGAGCTCAAGTCGGCGTGACCTTTGGCCTCAGTAATGTGTGTCCTCCAATTGCTCGATCGAGGGGGAAGCTGTTTGCGGTTGCGCCGCAAACAGGACCTTCAGAATCGGGGGCACGATGAAGGTCGACAGCATGACCATGATGAGTAAGGCACTGTACACTTCGCCCGACAGGATTCCGGCAGTCAGTCCGATGGAGGCGAAGATGAGACCCACCTCGCCCCGGGGGACCATGCCCACGCCTATCACGAGCTTGCTGATACCCGCCCTCCGCACGGCCAGGCCCGACACCAGCTTCCCGATGATGGCGATCGCCGTGAGGGTCAGGCCGACCATGAGAACCGCCAGGTTGAAGTCCTCAGTGCCCGGTATGAACAGGTTCACGTT
>CAXMRU010000207.1:0-6164 GCA_964195715.1 Akkermansiaceae bacterium
TCCATGATCTGGAGGAGAACGAACCCCACGATGCCATACACCGCCATCACGCGGAACACGCGGCGGCGCTTCAGCTCCGCGAAGAACCGCTGGTAACCCGGGGTGTCTGTCATGCGGCAAAGATCGCGGATGTGGAGGACGGTGGGAAGGGCGCCGCCTGGCGTCGAGAAGCTGAGGGCGTCAGCCGTAGTAGGTCTCAGGCGGTCCTGATCGTAGGCCAATTCGAACCCGCTGATTCCCGCTCATGCGGGCGCAGGCGTTTGTTACAGTTGCAGTGACACGCCCGCTACGATGACGAAACGGCCCTGCCGTAACTACCGACAGGACCGTCTCTTACTCAATCGGGGCGGCGAGATTCGAACTCGCGACCTCCTGAACCCCATGCCGGATCCATGCGCTCGTACGCGCTGACTAGCGCTGGTTTATGCGGGTTTCGGGGTGGGTGCCGCTGGTGGGCAGCAGCCAGCAGCAGTGGGCGCTGTCACTGACGCTGACACTGTTCGGCTGGAAGGTTAGCGGCGCTCTTCCAGTTCCCTCAGCTTTGTCCGGGCCTCCTGCGCAGGAATGTAATCCGGGTCGGCGTGCTTCCAGACATCAGTGGCGATACGGAGCTGCTCGATCGCCTCCGACGTGCGGCCCATATCCTCGTAGACCCGCGCCAGCTCGACCCGGGCCTTCGCATCGGCCGGGATAATCGTGAGCAGGTGTTGGAACGTCGCTTCCCCGGCTTCGAGCTCGCCCAGCTCCCGCTGGCAGCGGCCCAGTGCGGTTCTGGCCTCGAATAGCAGTGGATCGGCCGAGACCGCCTGCCTATAACTCTCCGCCGCTGATCGACAGTCACCCTTTTGCTCGGTGATCCGGCCGGCTGCGTAAGCCGCGTACCCGTTGAAGACCTCGGCGCCGAACGACGCGATTACCCGGTTCCCCCGCTCCAGCTCGAGCCGGGCACGTTCCGTTTCACCAGACTCGGCAAGAGCCAAAGCGAACAGAACCCCTTGGATGTCGTCGAAGGGCGAAGGCATGAGGGCCTGCAGGCTGTCGAGCTGCCCGAAGGCCCACGCTTCGCGGCCGATCTCATAGGCCCGCTGGAGCGCCAGCATCTGCGAGAGTTTGAAAGCCGCATTCGCTGGATGCTCGTCGGCCTGCGCTTCCACTAACTTCCAGTACGTTTCCTCCACGCGCTCGAACTGACCCTGCCGGTAATACAGGGTCTCCAGAAAGTCATAGACTTCGGACAAGTCCTCGGGGCCGCGGCTCGCCGCCAGGGCCTGGTCCGACCACTCCTGGGCCTTTTCAAAATCACCCAGATCACGCTCGAGACGGAGCATTGCCCTGAGCACCGAAACATCTTCCGGCTCGATCAGGAGCGCCCGTTCGAACGCCGACCGGGCCCGGTCGTGCTCCCCCATCAGGCGATGCTGCCTGCCGATCGCTACGAATGCCTCATGGTCGTTCGGGAATAGTTCGGTGTATCGTCCGAAGTGCACGAGCGCTTCCTCGTGCTGCCCCTGTTGCTCGTAGATGCCGCCGATCCGCTGCAGCAGATCATACCGCGTCGGGTCCAGAGCGAGAATCGCCTCGAGTTGCTCGATCTGTTCCTCCCAATGTCCTCGGTTCCCCAGGAGAGCCACGAGAAACTCGCGGCCCTCGACGTCGTGTGGATAGAGTTCGAGCAGGTATCTGATGGTCTTTAGCGCCATGTCCGGGTTCTGCTGAAATATCAGGTAGTCCCCCGCCCGAAGCTGGAGCTGAATACGCTCCGGGAGCCGATACAGGTGCTCCTTAGCGGCCTGCATGGCTGCCGCCGCCTCCTCGGGCCGGTTCGCCATCCAGAGGGCCCATGACAGGGCGTTGTGAGCCGCGGCATACGTGGGATCTTCCTCTACAGCTCGTGCGAGCGACTTCGCCGCTTCGGAAACATCATTTTGAAACGTGAGCTGCTGTATACCGCGCACATGGTGGCTCAGCGCGAGTAGCGAGCCCGTCAGAATCTCGGTGACCGGCAGATCCTGGGCTTCCTCCGCCTGAATCGTGGGAACCCCCAGGTCGCGCTTCAGCCGATCAGACAGCTGGTCGGCCACCTCGAAGGGATCAGCTCCCGTTACGGTGTGCTGGGCGATCAGCCGTCCCCGGAGGGCGTCGTAGAGCTCCGTCTCGACCACCAGGACGGAGTCCGTTCGTACGATTGTGCCTGTAAGCAGCGCATCGAGGTGCCGGTCCTGGGCCAGTTTCAGGTTGAACGCCAGCGGAGCCCCTGTGCCATCCTCGAAGCCCGCTTCCCGGATCTCACGCGCGACTCCAGCGTCCAGGATTCCGGACACGACGCGGATGAACATGTCCTGTGACAGATCCATCTCGGTCGCGAAAGGGAGTCCCAAGCGGAGCCAGTTGGCGGCCGTGTCGTCGGACGCGTTCTCGAAGGCGAAGAAGGCCACGCTGCGCCGGAACTCGTCCAGCGGAATCTCGCGCTCGATCGTGTTTCCCGCGGTGTCTTCCACGGTAACCGTAGTGGTCGCGGCGTTCAGCGGCTCCTGGTTGAGGGGATTGAAGCTGTGACCGCGGTCCTGGACCACGACGAACAGCCCGGCGAACCCGAACAGCAAAAGGAAGACACCGATCCCGCCCGCAATCGCGTTGCGCCAGGTAAGGAGGCGGTGCGACATCGACGGTTCGGGAGTTGGAGCTGCTCCTTCATCGGATGCGGTCTCGTCGGCGTCGTCCTTCGCTGCGGGAGGTAGACTCGATCCGACGCCCTCCTGCACAAACGCTGTGGCCAAGACGATGGGCAGACCGATGATCAGGAGGACGAGGGCCATCGGCGACGCCCAGTCGGGAAGCTTGAGCGCTCCGGCGAGCGTGTCCACGACCTGCAGGACGATCCAGCCGCCCACGACGTAGATGCCCAGCACCTGCCATAGAGAGCGTCTGTGGATCTCGTGGATCAGCTTGTTCATGTAGTAGCCCGGTCCGGAGGATCGCCGCGTGGCCTTTACCCAACATAGTAGATCGCCCTTATAGGGGTACCCCGCATTACGCAGAGTACTCGACGGCGCTTCAGGTCAGCGAACAAGCGCTGGTACCGCGCGGCTCCATTGGTCAGATCGCAACGCAGCTCACGGTTGGATGGGAGGGCTCCCGGCCTCTACTCTGCTACAGGTCACCGCTTGAGGAGTGGGCGCAGCTGAGTCTCACACAGGAGGGCAGGCCGGCTTGGTGAGCTTCGCGGGGGGTCAGTGTCAGCCACAGTGTCTTGTCACTGTTTCTGTCACTGTGGCACAGCGGTGAAAAAACGGCCCTGCCGTAACTACCGACAGAACCGTCTCTTACGCAATCGGGGCGGCGAGATTCGAACTCGCGACCTCCTGAACCCCATTCGCGTGGCGGTACCTGCACTCACCTGCATACACTTGCATTCACGCGCATTTCGGCGATTTCACTTGCGTACACTTGCGCTCATTCCTCCTCATTTCGTTACAGCTACGGTTACAGTTGTATGGGAGGAACGACCGTATTCTCATCAAAGGTAGGGACCCAAAGACAGCCGACCTGAGCGATTGTGATCTACTCGACCTCAAGCCCGAGATCCCCCCTTCCAACGGCTGACGCTTGGCCACTACCCTGGGCCGCCTCGAAACGCTGTATGAGCACACCGATTGCCTCGTTCGTAGCCGATCTTGCCGCAGTGTCTGCAGCATTAGTGACAGCAAAGAAGCCAAGATCACGCTCCGGCGCCAGCCACACCACCGCATACCAGAGGTTGTTGCTTCCGTTGTGTGTCAGCACTCGCCCGTTGGCCCAAGAACGCTGGCCCTCCACCCAGCCCATGGCATAGTTGCTACCTGGCGCCGGCGTGTGCAGCTTTTCGAAGGCCTGTGCAGACGCCAGTACTCCTTGACCGCGGGCGCCGGCCAAGTGCTCTACCATGAAATGCGAGTAGTCGGCCAACGTTGTGTGTACCGTTCCCGCGGGTCCGCAGGCGGCCGGGTTGTCTCCATAGACCGGCCGGTAGTTGCCGGCGCTGCCGGTGTGCCCCCACGGCTGATTGCGACTACCGGATGAGCCCGGGGCGCCGAAGCCCATCGAGCGCATACCGAGAGGATTGAACAGCTCGCGCTCAACGAGCGCCTCCCACGATTCTCCGGTTATCTCCTCCAACATCGCTCCGGCGACGATGTAGCCGGCGTTGGTGTAGCGGTACGTTCCGCGCTCAGAGTCGGGTGGCAGGGCAAGCAACTCCGCCGCGAAGCGACGCCGCTGCTCGATGATCGGTGATTGGTCCGTGAACAACGACGGCCAGGATGGTGCTCTGCTTATGCTCACCACAAGGCCCGCAGTGTGATACAGCAACTCGTCTAACCGCACATCGACGAATTCCTCCCGAATGCTCCCCACGAGATCCGGTAGAACCTGACCCACGGTGGTGTCCCACGACACTACGCCCCTTTCGACCAAGACAGCGACCAGCGTCGCCGTCATAGCCTTCGTCAACGAGCCGACGTGCCAAAGATCGTCTTCTGTTACCTGCTCCGGGTAGCCGACCGCTCGGCGGCCGGCTGCGGCCATCTCCAATACATCACCCTCGTGGACGGTAACAGCCGCGAGTGCCGGGATGCCGTAGGCGGCACGGATGGAGTCCAAGACCGCTTGGAGATCGCCCGCCGCCGTACTGCAGCTCACCGAGAATAGGGTGCTCGTTGTCTGACCGGCCGTCACTGTGACTGTGCGCGGGTTCTGGTCCGACACCGTGCAGTTGGAGGCCACGTCGGTGAGTTCTACTTGATGGTCGCCAGGGTCCAGGTGGCCGAACCCGGTCTCGTCGTTCACCCCGATCCGCGTCGTGCGTAATCCACCGTCGATTTCGGCCACATATCCGTCGGGATCGAGATCGGTACCGGACGTTTGCGAGCTGACCCGAATCTCGCCGACCGTGGGGCTGCACTCCACGCTGAACGTGGTCGTGACGGCCTCACCGCCGATGACGGTCACGGTGCGCGGGCTTTCACCGAAGACTGCACAATTGGCCGCGACGTCTAGCAGCTCGACCTGATGGTCACCGGCGTTCAGATTCTCGAACCGCACTTCTCCGTTGACATCCACACGACCGCTGCTAGTGCCGCCGTCGATAGAAGCGACGTAGCCATCGGCATCTAATTCTTCACCTGTCGTCGATGCTGCGACGATCAGGTCGCCGATCGTGCTTGCGCACGTGACCTCGAAGAGCGCCGTCACCGTCTCGCCGGCCACGACGGTCACCGTTCTTGGATTGGTGCCCGCTACTGCGCAGTTGTCCGCGACATCTATCAGTTCCACGTCGTGATCACCCGGCGTGACGTTGCTGTAGGTCACCGTGTCGTTCACGTTCGCCGATCTTGCCGATCCTCCGTCCAACAAGACGGTGTAACCATCCGGGTCGGGTTCCGGCCCGGTCGTCTCGATCTCGGATTGAATTCCACCCGTTGTTGCCCCACAGGTGACCGTGAAGGCCGCGGACGCGGTCCCGCTCTCGGGCACAGTCACCGTCTGCGGGTTCGCTTCCGCGACGGTGCAGTTATCCGCGATGTCGGTCAGCTCGACGCTGTGATCGCCGCGGACGAGATCCTCGAACGTCACCTCTCCGTTCGGCGCAACCGGCTGTTCGAGCATAGCATCGACGGAGATGGTGTAGCCGTCCTCGTCGAGATCCTCTCCGGTGGTGACGGCTGATACCCTGAGATCTCCCGTCAGCGACTCGCAGGTAGCTGTGAACGTGACCTGCGTCGTGATTCCCGCCTGGACGCTCACCGTTCGCGGGTTGTCGCCCTCCACCTGACAGTTGGAAGCCAGTCCTGAGAGCAGTACCGAGTGGGTCCCGGTGCTCAGTTCGCTGAACGTGACGGGAGCGCCCGGTGTCGCTGCGCGGGGTGCACCGCCGTCGATTGATACCTGACAGCCGTCCGGATCGAGGTCCTCCCCCGACATCTCCAGATAGACTCGGAGGGAGCCAGCAGACAGGCCTGTGAGATCGGAGTCATCACCGCCGCACGATAGAGTGGTGACAAGCAGGAGCACAGCACCAACGGCGTTCCAGCACTTCATAATGGCCAGCCTTCTGTGCAGCCAATGCAGTCGAGCCAGGAGGGGGGGCTGGCAGCTGTCCAGCGGGGCACGTCCAATAATATAGACAC
>CAXMRU010000208.1:0-13250 GCA_964195715.1 Akkermansiaceae bacterium
CGGCGGGGCGGGCCGCGCTGTCGCGACACGCTCCGAGCCTCACTAACCAAATCTATGAGGCGATGACAATTCGTGCGCGATCAGGACGACGCAGACTACGGTCCCACCTGCCGGATCTGGATGGCTGTAGTCCTTCAGCAGCCTTCCTAGTGCCAGGTCGCCCCGACCGTGAACAGCAGCAGGCTGGCTCCGTCACCCTCAGTGCCCATGTATACGAAGTCCAGGGCCGGGGTGAGGAAGAAATTGCGGCCCAGCTGGATGTCGTAGCCGAGCCCCGCACCCAGGCCGATGCCTGCCTGATCGTCCTTGATGGTAGCCTCGAAGCCGTCCACCTGCACCGTCCACTCGGCCGATCGGCCCGCGAATCCGGCCCCGCCCTTCAGATAGAATCCGCCTTTCGGGCTCGGATAGTACAGGGCTGTGAACATCAGGGCGCCCCGCCCGATCTGGACGTCGTCCTGGTCCGTACCCCACCCGATCATCTCACCCCCGATCAGCAGTTGCTGACTCGGGCTGCCGCCCATGCGCAGGAATCCGGCGCCGCCGAACTTCGAATCGCCGTCGAACGCGTCGTCCCCGAACGCCGAGCCGGCCCCGAAGCCGAAGCTGATCCAGTAGCCCTGGTGGACGGCGGTTCGTTGGGCGCTGACGGGAGCCGCGGCGAAGAGAAGCAGGGCCGCGGTGAAGATCGCGCTTCCGATGATACGTTTCTTCATGTTGAGACTCCGCAATCCGTGTGGCGCTGCGCGCAGTTGGGATGAACTTGAGAGGAGCCGCAGGACGGAACTGACCGTCACGGAGGCAAGCATGCCCGTTCTCCTCGCGAGTCGCACGGAAGCTACCCCCTCCAACCGGACCCGTTCCAGCGGTTTGCCGGCCGGCTGGGCCCGCGGCAGCCGGCATCAAAGCCCGCATCCGGGCCAGATCGACTCGGGGCCAAAGTGTCACACATCGCGTCAGTAGGACATCATGACTCTGAATGCAACTGATTCGCCGTGCGATCGACCCGGCGCACCGGATTGGGCAAGCTGCCACATCCTATCCAGTTACGAACGCGGCCGATTCACGCTGATTCGTACATGACTCCGCCCGGGCCGAAGCACGCTTATTGCAACAAAATCGGGGTTACAAGGGCAGGAAAGGGCTGTTCACGACCCCGCATCGCTCCGGCGACTGCCCAGGATTGTTAGACTGCCGCCAGCGGCGGCCAGACTCACGAAGCGATATGCGAGGGGGGCGTGAGCTGGTTCGTCGCTGGCGGTTCTTGTATCCCGGTCGCAGATTCAGAACTGGAAGTTAGAGGTCGCCGTCCGCCGGGGCGGCGGTTCCTGGAAGGAGGGGCCCCCATGAGTCTACGTAGCCTCCCGATGTCTCTCACCCTACCCGCCGTCGTGATGGCCCTCGTCGCGTGCGGAGACCGGTCGACACCCGAAGCGGAGACCGCCAGCATCGAGTACCCGCGCGAGGTGCTGCAGGCCCACATGCAGGACCATTTCTACAGGGCGACGGAGATGCAGCTGGCCGTGATCAACGGCGACCTGGAAGGCCTTCGTGAGCCGGCAGTGTGGATGGCCGAGCACGCCAATTCGGCAGCGATGCCCGAGGAGTGGAGATTACACACCGAGGCCGCGCACGCAGCAGCTCGGAACGCGGCCACCGCGGAAGACCTGGAGAGCGCTGCCGTGGCTACGGCGGTCATGGCCAACGAGTGCGGCAACTGCCACTTGGATCTCGGAGCCGAGGTCGGGTTCGCCGTCGAGAGCGCTCCGCCCGAGGGTGAGGGTGCGAAGCCACACATGGGCCGACACGCCTGGGCGTCCGGCCGATTGTGGGAGGGCCTGATCGCGCCGTCCGGCGTCGTGTGGGACGGAGGAGCCGAGGTCCTGGCCGAGGCGCCGCTCGCCCCGGCCGAGCTGTCGGCTGACATCGAGGTCCTGGCCGAAGTATCCGATATGGAGCAGGCCGTCCACACGCTCGGTGCCGAGGCGGTGGGGATCGCCCTGCCAGAAGAAAGAGCACGAGTGTACGGAGAGTTCCTGGCCACCTGCGCAGATTGTCACGAAAAGACGGGAAGAGGCAGGATCTAGGCCCAGGCCTGCAGAGAGTCTCGGTCCTCCGAATCGTGGGGAGTTGACGACATGAATGCCCCGGAGCGCCTGGAGCGTCCCGGGGCCTCGGCACATCCGGAACACGCCCCCACCGAGTTTGCCGCGAACGTCTTTATATTGTCATGCTACTATGATATTTTCTCTCCGCCGATATTCAGTCCTGAATTCGCAACCACATGGCAGGGTTCTTCAACGACCTGCCACGGACCATCGGAGGTGCCATGATCTCCAGGAAGTGTATGACTCTCGCCCTGCTGCTGGCCGCATTTCCCACGACGGCCGTCGCACAGGAAGTAGACCTGAAATTCGGCGGTCAGGTGCGACCCCGATTCGAGTATCGGGATCCGCTGCAGCTGCCGGACGGAAGTGCCGAGAATTTCACATCCATGCGGACCCGGTTCGACTTGCGGGCAGGCCTCGAGGACAACCTGTCCGTGTTCATTCAGATCCAGGACGTGCGGTTGTGGGGCTCGGAGGCCAGCACGCTGTTCGACTTCGACGCCGACAACCTGGACCTCCACCAGGCCTATGTGGATCTCGGCCTGGCCGAGGACGGCGGGTTCATGGGCCGGTTCGGGCGCCAGGAAGTGAACTTCGGAGGCCAGCGACTCGTCGGCGCGGTGAATTGGGCACAGCAGGCACGCGCATTCGACGGGATCCGGGTCGGGTCCGGCGGCAGCGTGGGTAACATCGACTTCTTTGCCGCCAAGTTGCAGGACAACCAGGCAGGCGACATCGAGCAGGAAGCTGACCTCGCCTCCGCCTACGGCACGTGGGACATCAGCGACACGCAGGACCTGGACCTGTACTGGATCTTCGATCACCGCGATGACGACGAAGCCGACCCGGGTGATACGAACACCGACCGGCACACGTTTGGCGCCCGCTGGGTCGGAAACGCTGCCGGGCTCAAGTACCGGGCGGAGGGCTCGTATCAGGCAGGCACGTTCCTGGGATCGGACCTGAGCGCCTTCATGCTGGGCGGACGTCTGGCCTACGGATTCTCCGGCAAGGGGAGCGTTACTCTGTGGTACGACTACCTGTCGGGCGACGGAGACCTGACGGACGGCGACGTAAAGGTGTTCGACACCCTGTTCGCCACGAACCACAAGTTCTACGGCTTCGCTGACCTGTTCCTGAACCTGCCGGTCCACACGGGCGGCCGCGGTCTGCAGGACCTGGCCATCAAGGGCACGTTCCGGCCGAGCTCCGACTGGTTGCTCCGCCTCGATCTCCACTCGTTCCACATGGCCGACAAGGGCAGCCTGGCGTCTGGCCACTTCGGAGAGGAAGTGGACCTTGTGGGGAGCTGGAAGTACAATAAGTACCTGAATCTGAGCGCCGGTTTCAGCTACGTGTTCCAGAACGACGGCTGGGCCGAGATCGGGCGTCTCGACGAGGACATGACCTGGGTCTACGTCATGCTCGACGCGAAGTTCTGAGTCGGGATCGAGGAACGCAGGCCGCACGGACGAAGGCCCCGGAGCGCTGGACGCCCCGGGGCCTTCCCCGACTTCGGTAGCGCGGGAGCGTTGCCGGTCAGGAGGTCGTCATCTCCTGGCAGCGATCCTCCGTCTCTTCCCGCTCGAGCTCTCGCAGCAGGCAGTTCACCGTCTGCTGGATGAGATCCTCCACCGGCACTCCCTGCCGGGTGGCCTCGCATTCGTAGGCCTGGAAGTGGCTGTCGCTCACTTCAGCCCAAACTTGGATCTTACGCATGCGCCACCTCCAACTCCTTCGACCGTAGCTCGGCTTCCTCCTCGCCTCCCATCGGGTAGGCCGGCACGGCCTTGTAGCCGTAGCACAGGATCCCGCCCTTTCCCTCCCTCCGGATGAGACGGAACTCCAGCGCGACCATCATGCCGGTCTCGACGGAAGCCGGATCGCAGTCCGCCACCTGCACCATCATCCTCGCTCCCTCGGGCGTCTCCACCACGGCCAGCGCATAGGGCGCTTCCATGAGGAAGTCATCCGGTGGGACGTGGACGACCGTGTACGTGAGGACGCGTCCTTCGTGCGACAGCTCGATGGTGTCCGCGTTGGTGCTTCGACACTCCGGGCAGATGCGGCGCGGCGGATACGACACGCGACCGCAGTCGCCGCACCGGGTCGCCTCCAACCGGTAGCGGGAGGGGATCTCCCTCCAGTATCTCGGGCTTGGCATGTCTGTTCCCCTTTCCGCTCAGACGGCTTGGAAGATGTGCACGACAGAGCTCGCGCCCGTTCCACCCATGTTCTGGGCGAGGCCGAACTCGGCGCCGGGTACCTGGCGGTCGCCCGAGGCTCCCGTGAGCTGCTCGAACAGCTCCACGGCCTGCGCGATACCCGTGGCGCCGACGGGGTGGCCCTTCGACTTGAGTCCCCCGCTCGTATTGACCGGAATACGTCCGCCGAGCGCGGTCTCGCCGGTCCGGGCGCAGTGGCGGCCCTCTCCGAGCGGCGCGAAGCCCAGCGCCTCGATGCAGCAGATCTCAGCGATCGAGAAACAGTCGTGGACCTCCGCCACATCCACTTGCTCGGGGCCGATGCCGGCCATCTCGAACGCCCGGGCTCCCGACGCGGCCACGGAGTCCAGGAAGGCCATGTCCCGACGATCGGTCAGCGCCAACGACGCGGTGGCCATCGCGGTCCCCCGTATCACCACGGGGTGGTCCGTGTACTTCGAGGCCTGGTCCAGCGGACACACCAGCACGGCTGCCGCGCCATCGCTCACCGGCGAGCAATGGAGCAGACGCAGCGGCTCGGAAACGAGAGCCGAGCTCAGTACCTGATCCGTCGTCAACTCTCGCTGGAACTGCGCGCGCTCGTTCAGGGCTCCGTGCCGGTGGTTCTTCACGGATACCCACGCCAGGTCCTCCTCCGTCGTGCCGTGCGCCGCCATATGCGCTCGGGCGATCAAGGCGTACAGTCCGGGGAATGTCGCGCCGTGATAGACTTCGGTTTCCTGATCCGACGCGGTGGCCAGGATTGCCGTCACGTCGGCGCCATCGTTCATCTTCTCCACGCCCGCGGCGAGAACCAGGTCGCTCACCCCGCACGCCACCTCCAGGAAGGCGGTGCGCAGCGCCACCCCGCCAGAGGCGCAGGCCGATTCCACTCGAACGGACGGCACTCCGGCCATCCCCAGGTGATCGGCCATCAGCGGCCCCAGGTGTTCCTGGCCGACGAATTGACCGGCTGACATGTTGCCGACGTAAATGGCGTCCAGGTGGTCGGTCCCGGCGGCCGTCAGCGCCTCCTGCGCCGCCTCCACGAACAGGTCGCGGAGGCTGGCGCCCCAAAGCTCACCGAAGCGGGTCATGCCCGCCGCGACGATCGCTACTTCGCGCATTTCTCCCTCCGCATCAGTCGTTGACGATGATCTTCTCTCGATACTTGGCGTATTCGCCGTAGGTCACGTACCGGTGCGGGCCGTCGAGCATCGAACGGACACTCGGGGCCAGTCCGCGGCGCTGCGGAAGCAGCCCGGTGGCCCGCAGGACGAACGAATCGCTGCCTGCACCGGATCCGAAGGACGTGATGAGGATCAGGTCATCCGGGTCGGCCACGTCGAGCACCGCCGCCAGTCCCGTGGGCGACGATCCGGAGTACGTGTTGCCCATCGTCGGCACCACCCAGCCGGGACCAATCTGCTCGCGCGTGAAGCCGAGCGATTTCCCCACGGACAAGGGAAACTTGCCGTTCGGCATGTGGAAGACGACGAAACGGAAGTCCTCCGGCTTCAGGCCCGTCTTGTCGAGGATGCGTGTAGTGGCCTCGGTCACGTGCTTGAAGTAGGCCGGCTCGCCGGTGAAGCGTCCCCCGTGCCTCGGGTAGAACTCACCCTCCCGGCGCCAGAAGTCGGGCGTGTCCGTGGTGAAGCTGACCGTGTCCACCACTTCGACCAGCGGGTCATCGCGACCAAACAGGAAGGCGGCGCCGCCGGCGGAAGCCGAGTACTCCAGGGCGTCGTCCGGCGCGCCCTGCGACGTGTCGGCCCCTACGGCGAGCGCGTAGTCGACCCGCCCGGACTCGACGAGTGCCAGGGCCACGAACATTGCTTCCGTGCCCGCCTTGCAGGCGAATTCGAAATCGGCGACGTGCACTTCCGGCCCGATGCCCAGGGCCTCGGCCACCACGGTACCGCTCGGCTTCACGGCGTACGGGTGAGACTCCGAGCCGATATAGACGGCCCCGACCCTCGATGGTGACACGCCGGCCCGGGCGAGCGCCGCCCGCCCGGCCGCCACGGAGATGGTGATGGTGTCTTCGTCGAAGCCGGGGACGGATTTCTCCTTCAACAAGAGTCCCCTCTGGATGGTGCCGGGGTCTTTCCCCCACTGGCGCGCGATCTCCTCGGTGGTGATGCGTCGCCGCGGGATGAAGGCCCCGTAGCCTGCGATTCCGGCCATGTCCTCCTCCTTGCTCCCTTGGTCAGGTGCCGTGTTTAACCCTATTCGACAGGATCTTCCAGCGCGCATCCACCTCGCGCTGAATGTGCTCGACCTGCTCGTCGCTGAGGTGTCTGAACCGCGCCTGGCGCCTGAGGTACGGTTCGACCGGCCCGCCCGGATGGTCGACCGTGAAGCGCCACTCGCCGCCGTTCTCGACCTCCAGCAGAGGGAAGATCCGGTGCTCGACGGCCATGCGTGCGAGGTCGATCGTCTCGTCGTTCTGCGTCTTCCAGCCCGGCGGGCACGGCGCGAGGATGTGGATGAACCTGGTGCCGCGGATCGTGCGCGCCTTCTCCACCTTCTGCACCAGGTCCACCGGGTAGGCCACCGAGGCGGTCGCGGCGTATGGAATCCGGTGCGCCGCCATGATCGCCATGATGTCCTTCTTGGGTTGGTGCTCCGGGTCCGAGGTTGGTGTGGTCGTCGTCCAGGCCCCCCACGGCGTCGCCGAGGAGCGCTGGATGCCCGTGTTCATGTAAGCTTCGTTGTCGTAGCAGAAATAGATGAAGTCCTCGTTGCGCTCCGCTGCTCCCGACAGGGCCTGCAGTCCGATGTCGAACGTGCCGCCGTCGCCGGCCCACGCGATCACCGTCGTTTCCGTGTCACCTCGCGACTGGAGACCCGCCTTGATGCCCGACGCTACCGCCGCTGCCGTCTCGAACGCGGTGTGGTACAGCGGTACCCGAAGAGACGACTGCGGCCACGGTCCGGCGATGATGCTCCAGCAGCACGCCGGGAGCACCACCATGGTCTCAGGCCCGAGAGCCTTGAGCACCAGGTTCATCGCGATAGGAGCTGCGCAGCCGGGGCACGCCAGGTGCCCGGAGGTGAGAAGATCGTCCCGCGGGATGTGCTGCTTGATAATCGTCTGGCTCATAGCTCCACCCCCACCCACAGGTCCTCGCGCTCGGGGCGGGCCTTCGATCGGGTATTGTCGATGATATCGTCGATGACGGCCGGCGTAACGTCGCGGCCGCCGAGGCCGAGCACGTATCCGAACAGAATCGGCCGGTCCTCGGGAGGCACGTCGTACAGGGCGGAGCGGATCTCTTCGGCGAAGATACCGCCGTGCCCGGGCGAGATGTTCCGGTCCAGGACTGCCACCCGGTCCACGCCGCCCAGCAGCGCGCGCAGCTCGTCGGTCGGGAAGGGCCGGAACATCTTGACCTTGATCAGTCCCACTTTGTCTCCGCCGGCTCTCCGCTCGTCCACCACGTGACGCGCCGTCGATGTGATGGTGCCGGAGGTCACGAGCAGGAGGTCGGCGTCCTCGGTCCGGTAGGCCTCGACGGCCCCGTACCGGCGACCCGTGATCGCTTCCCAGTCGTCTTCGACCGTGCGGAACACGTCTCGCGCTTCGTCCATGGCCTCCTGCTGCTGCCAGCGTATCTCGGTGTAGACATCGGGCCGCACCAGGGCGCCGAACGCGTGAGGGTCCTTCGTGTCCATCTTGTACGCAGCCTCGCGCCGCGGCAGAAAGCGGTCCACGTCCGCCTGATCGGTGACGTCAACCGGCTCGGACGTGTGGGATAGGAAGAAGGCGTCGAGCAACAGCATGACTGGCAGGTCCACCGTCTCGGCGAGCTTGAACGCCTGGATCGTGGTATCGAACACTTCCTGGTTCGTTTCGCAGTACAGTTGAATCCACCCGGTGTCGCGTTGCGAGAGGCTGTCGTTCTGGTCGGTCCAGATGTTCCACCCCGGCGCCATCGCCCGGTTGACGTTGGCCATCACGACGGGGTGGCGACCGCCCGCTGCCCAGTGCAGCATCTCGTGCATCAGCGCGAGCCCCTGTGACGAGGTGGCGGTGAACGTCCGCGTGCCCGTGACCGAAGCCCCGATGCAGGCGGCCATCGCCGAGTGCTCGGACTCGACCTTGATGTAGCGGGCAGGCAGGCTCCCGTCGGCTACCATGTCCGACAGTGCCTCTACGATCTGCGTCTGCGGCGTGATCGGATAGGCCGAGATAACTTCGACGCGGGAGCGAAGGACGCCCCACGAAACCGCGTGGTTGCCGATCATGACTTTCTTCATATGCCCTCCCGCGTCATCACGATGGCTCCCCGGGGGCACTCGGCGGCGCACAGGCCGCATCCCTTGCAGTACCGCATGTCTATCTCGAATCCTCCGTCCTCGCGCCGGGAGATCGCCATGTCGGGGCAGAAGATCAGGCACAGCTCGCAGCGGTTGCACACGCCGCAGTTCAGGCAGCGCTCGGCTTCCTCGATCGCTTCCTTCCGGCTGAGTCCGAAGTTGGTCTCGCCGAACGCGGACCGGAGATCGATGCCAGCGTGGAAGTGATCCTCGTGGCGCGGCGCCGAGCGGTAATGGTGCGGATTCATTTGATCCCACGTGACCACATCGTTGACGGGCGCCTCGCGCGGGATCGGGTCCTCGTCCTTCGCATAGCGCATGGCGCTGACGTTGCCACCGGCGAAGCGCAGGTCGTCGAGCGGGACCTCGCCCACGTCCTCGCCTGCCTTCTGGCGCAGGAAGTGATCGATGCCGATCGCCGCGCGCTTGCCGGCGCCCAGCGCGTCGGCCACGGAGCGGGGCATGTCCACGGCGTCTCCGCCCGCGAACACCGGTGCGGACGTGCTCTCGCCGAGGGCCTCCACTTCGACTAGTCCCCAGTTCGTGCGGACTTCGTCGGGCAGGAAGGAGAGGTCGCAGTCCTCGCCGATCGCCGTCAGAACCGTGTCCGCCTTCATCGAGAAGACATCCCCCTCGATGGGGACCGGTCTCCGGCGCCCGGAGTCGTCGGGTGGCCCGAGCTCCATACGCTGACACGTGATTCCGACGAACTCGCCGTCCTCCAATTCGACGGCAGTAGGGGCCGCGAGGAACTCGAACTCGACGCCCTCCTCCTTCGTCTCCCTGGCCTCCTGCGGGATGGCCGGCATCTCACGGGGCGTGCGCCGGTACAGTACCGTGGCGTCCGCTCCCAGCCGGAGGGCGGAACGGGCGCAGTCCATCGCCGTGTTGCCCCCGCCCACCACAATCACGTGGTCGCCGAGGTCCGGCCGGCCGCCCGCGTTGACCTCCTTGAGGAAGTCGAGCCCCGGGCGAATCTCCGGTAGACCCTCGGCTCCTTCAATCCGGGAGTCCTTGCCCATGTGCGCGCCTGGCGCCACGAACACGGCGCCGAACCCGTTCAGCACGGCCCACGGCACGTCCGTCCCGATGCGGGTGGACATGCGAATCTCGATCCCCTCGGCCTCGATCCGTTCGATCTGGCGGTCCAGGATGGCCCGTGGCAGCCGGTACTCAGGGATTCCCAGGCGGAGCATGCCTCCCGCCTCGGGGGCCGCCTCGAAGACGGTCACGCCGTAACCGAATCGAGCCAGGAAGCACGCGCAGGAGAGTCCCGCTGGACCGGACCCTATTACGGCCACGGTTTCGGTCCGCGTACGTTCCGGAGCAGGCGGCGGCGGTGCGGCCAGGATCATGTCTCCCAGCCGGCGCTCGACCGAGTGGATGGCCACGGCCTCGTCCATCGACGCGCGGTTGCAGCTGTCCTCGCACGGGTGGTGGCACACGCGGCCGGTGACCGCCGGCATCGGGTTCTCGCGTACCAGCAGGTCGGCTGCGTCCTGCAGTCGGCCCTGCCCGATCAGGTACATGTAGCCCTCGATGTCGATTCCAACCGGGCAACCGGCGTTGCACGGGGCGACGCCGTCCTGGTACCGCGGCATGATGTACTTCCACGAGCCGGTCTGATTCACCAGAGTCGAGGTCTCGCTGATCGCCACGGGCGGGATCTGCCGGCCCGATTCGCGCGGGCGGGTGACGTCGCGCTCAGACATGCGACACCTCCGTCGGGGCGGCCGAGCGAACGGCGCCGAAAGCCTCGACGGCCGCTGCGTAGTTGGCCTCTTGCTTGCCCGGTACCTCGTCGTCGATTGCGGCCCTAACCGACTCGAGCCCTATGAGCCCGAACTCGGCCGCGAAGGCGCCCACGAGGGCGGTGTTCACGATCGGCTGGGACTTCGAGCCCAGGCCGTGCCGGATGGCGATGCCGCTCGCGTCGATCGTCGCCACGCGGAAGCGATCGAGGAGCTTCGGATACTCCTCGGGGGCTTTCTCTGTGTTGATGAGAATCGTGCCGCCCGGCTTGAGACCAGACGTCACGTCGATAGCTTCGATCAGTGTCGGGTCGAGGACGATCAGATCGTCCGGCTCGGTGATCTCGAAACGCAGTCGGATCGGGGTGTCATCGAAGCGAAGAAAGGCCGTGACGGGAGCTCCCCGCCGCTCCACCCCGAACGCGGGGAACGACTGGACCCATTCTCCCTCACGGAACAGGGCCACGGCGAGCAGCTTGGAGGCGATGACCGACCCCTGCCCTCCACGGCCGTGTATTCGAAGCTCACGCATCTAGAGCCTTCCTCAAGAGGGAACGAGGAGAGCGCCGGGGGTGACGAACTGACCTGTCCTGATAGTTAGGGGGCCAAAACGTCCCAGAAACGCCGGAACCGCTCATCCGACCTCGGGTCCTCGGAGCCCGCACTTCCCTCCGTAATCGTGTTGTCGCCCGCGAACCGCCGCATTTGGGCGGCCATACGGCACAGACACTCCATCGCGCCTCTACGCACGACATTTGCAAGAAGCGTGCGTCACGGAGAGGTGACACGACGGCCCGGAATGCCGGCCTGAAACCCCTCTCGCGACACAGGCGGCGGGCCGGACCTCCCCTCGGCGGCACGACGGAGACGGGACATGATCGATCCGAAGCAGGACCGTCCGTTCAGCGACGATCCGTACAGCGACCTTCCGTGCGATGGTGCACCACACTCACGCCGTGAGCACCACGCCCGCGACGAAGCCCTGGGAGCCCTGTGCGCGGAAGCCCAGGCGGACGGAGTGCCGTGCTACGAGCTGGGGCGCGACTGCGAAATGTGCGAGCGTGCCTACCTCTCTTGGGCGGACGCGAAAGTCTGACCGGAACTGGTTCCCTTCCGGCCAGGTCCCCAAGTCGCTCCATTACTGCCAGATAGCCGGTTTTTAGCCTCATTTTTCCACCACCTGATCCGCTTTGTAGTATATTAGAAATAGTTGGACGATTCCCCCCCCGAGAAGGTGTGCCATGAGCATCGCACGTATCACGCTGGCGCTCGCTGCCGTCGCGGCTGCGGGCTTCTCGACCAGCAGTCTGCGGGCTCAGGAGTACACGCTGCCGCCGGCTCCCAACTCGTCGGCGGAAGACGGATTCAGCGTCGAGAACGGTCCCTGCCTCTACACCGCGACCTGGGCGACCAGGGTCGCGATGCACAGCCCCGGAATCGGCGCAATGGTCCGGGGCATGCTCGGGGACATCTACGGCAGCGCCTGCAGCGGCACATGGGCCCTCACTTATTTCGATTTCCAGGGTCCGTGGGACGACTACATCTTCATCGATGGACAGTACATCAAGGAGATCGATGGGCTGTACATCAAGGAGCTCAGCCGCACCGCGGTCGAGGCGGGTCCGCCGCGCAAACCGCAGCCGACTCCTCCCGACGTGAGGCCTCCCGACGAGCTGGAAACCCACCCCGCGCACGCCCCGGTGCCGCAAATTGGAGAGGGGTATGGCTCGAATGTTCTGACCTCGCGCTCTCTAGTACTCAGGGTCGCTCCCGGGCCGAAGCCGACCATGTACAACGGCATCCCGATCGTAGAGCGCGGCCGGTCATGGGAGAGGATCGAGACTGCCGACGGAAGCCACATATGGCGGCAGTCGGTGCTGGTCGAGAACTCGGATGGCAGCGGCAATGGCGTGGGAGAGCGCTACACGTCGGCTAACCGGGCGAACGCCCGCATGCCGGCGAGCGCGGCGGACAGACGAATCCACAGGCAGGAAGGGACACGCACAGCGCCCCGGAGAACCGCCTTGAGGCCGAGCAGCTCGAGCGGCACGTCTTCGGCTTCATCGCCGTCCTCGCGCACGAAGAGCGCGCCGCGGGGAGCGAGCAAGACGGTAAAGCAGTAGCGTGGATTTCGATTCAGTGCGTTTGAACGGCGGCTCCGGACGGGTTCCGGGGCCGCCGTTTTCTTTGGCAGATCGCCGTTTTCTGTTTCTCAGAGGCCTGTGAATGCCGTCGATACTCGCCCGCCGCGCCGACCGTTTCTTCGACCTCCTTCTCGACCCGCCTTCCGACGGGGGCCAGGTACACCGCCCAGCAGACCAGGAAGAAGAGCGCGTGATTCCAGAACACGAAATTCAGCTGCAGGTTGAACGCCGGTAGCGACGCCGGCAGACCCTGCCTGGACAGCAGGCCTACGGTCACCGCGATGGCAGGTGACGCGATCGCCGTGGACAGATACGCGAGGATCGGCACCAGCATCAGACCCGTAAGCCGGGGACGAACACGATGGCGCCGAGCGTTGTCGCCACGAGGGTCCGGTTCCACGACCTGCTCCAGTGCCTGAAGGCCCGCCTGTTGATCATGCTCACCTCTCCTGCCGGCCCCTTGCCGGCTTCACGTGCGCTCCTCGATCACAGTCGGATGAACGTATGGGAGGGTTCGTGGGATCCCGTCGCGGGTGATGGATCAGGAAACGCAGAGACGCCGCGATTGGACGAATCGGTACTTTCATGCCTAACATCTCCGGTCCGAGGATCATCACTCAGGAGGCACATGCAGGGAGTCGCCGTCGCATCCAGCACGAAGCTGGCGGCAGACGCGGGAGCGATCGTGGCCGACGCCGGCGGTAACGCCGTAGACGCTGC
>CAXMRU010000209.1:0-16353 GCA_964195715.1 Akkermansiaceae bacterium
CGAAGCACCGGTGGACATCGCCTGGTCACAGCGCAACCGGTCGCCGATGATCCGAGTGCCGGATCGCCGCGGTGTCGGTACTCGAGTCGAGTTCCGGATGCCGGATCCGGCCTGCAATCCGTATCTCGCCCTGGCGGTGCAGCTGGCCGCGGGTCTGGCCGGGTTGGAGCGGCGGATCGATCCGGGCCCGCCGATCGACACGAACGTGTGGGAACTGAGCGAGGAGGAGCGCTCCCGCTACCAGATGGAGAGCCTCCCGGCGAATCTAGGCGAGGCCATCGTGGAGATGGAAAAGGACGACCTGATCCGCGAGACCCTGGGCGAGCACCTGTTCGACAACTACGTGCACGCCAAGAAGCAGGAGTGGGCGGAGTACATCGCCCAGGTCACCCGGTGGGAGCTCGACCGGTATCTGACGACGTACTAGGAGCATGTCCGAGTAATCGGGCGAGCCGCGTTACTCGGACATGCTCCTAAATCGCAGTCGCCCAACCTTTGCACTGATCGGATATAGCCTGGACCGCCACCATGAGGGCGGCCAGGCTCGGGCTGTCAGCCGACTTCAGCTCACCGATCAGCCCACGAATCCGGGTCAGGCCTTCCGAACATCGATCGCGGAAACCGGCCAGCATCTCCGGCATGTCACCCGGAGACTCTCCCCCGGCGATCAGATGCTGTACGATGGTCCGCCGGGCCGCCTCCAGCTCAAGAGCAAGTCGTCTCGCGGCCTGCTGCTCCCACAGATCCGCGCCCGGCAGATCCGCCAGGCGGTCCTGCAACCACGGAAAGTCGATGTCCGACGCGAGTCCGAAGTACACCTCACCCACCGGCCGGGCATCGATTCCAGCCCTCCGCGACAGGCTGGCGACCGGAAGCAATCCATCCAGGAACTCGAGGCACACGAGGTTCCACGCCACATCCCGATCCATGCCGTCCGCCATCCCGATCGCGAGACGGTCGCCGACCTGGCTCCGCTTGGGCGCCGGCAGAAGGTCCGCCAGTACTGGCCGGATTTCAGCAACCGGCTCTCCATACCACGTGATCAGGTCACCGATCGGCATTTCGAGATGTGCGTTCGCGAGGAGCCAGCGAGTGGATATGGCGAGCGACTCGCTGACCTCGAGCAGCCACTGCGCCTGGACCCCCGCCGTGACCGAATGGTCGAGCGCCTGGAGTCCCGCGATGAGGTCCTTCGCCTCGGCCACCCTGTACACGACATACCACGCCTTGGCCACCTCGGCGGCCGTGCGGTGCGTCTCCCGGACGAGCTGCAGGAGACCGGCGCCTCCCATGGTATCGATCAGGCGGTTCGTGAGCTCAGTAGCGGCGATGTTGCTTCGCAGCCGGTGTGCCGACAGAGCCGCCTCGCCGGCCCGCTCCAGGACGGCCGACGGGAAGTATCCACGCACCAGGTCGAGCAACGCCGGGTCTTCCAACACCGTGGATTCCGCCAGGCGGCGTTTGAGATGCATTTTCCCGTAGGCGAGGAGAACCGATAGCTCGGGACGCGTGAGCGGGGGCCGGTTGCTATCCAGTCGGTCCGCCATGTCCTCGCTCGTCGGGAGACATTCCAACGTCCGATCCAGAAAGTCATCCCGCTCCAGCGACTGCAGGGCATCGCCGAAGACCGCCGGATTGCGTCTCGACCGGTGCTCGTCCAGGCTGACGGACAGACTCTGCGTGTAGCTGTTCCGCAGCACGGCTCGTGCGACATCATCAGTCACGGAGGCCAGCAGGTTGTCCCGCTCGGCCGATGACATGTCTCCTGCCGCCACCGTATGACCGAGCAGGATCTTGAGGTTCACTTCGTGATCCGAGGTGTCCACACCGGCCGAGTTATCGAGCGCATCCGTATTCAACCGACCCCCACCCACGGCGTACTCGATGCGTCCCCGCTGGGTCAGCCCCAGGTTTCCTCCTTCGCCGACGACCCGGGCTCGCAGGCCGGCCGCTTCGATACGCACCGGGTCGTTACCCGGATCCGAGACCTCGGCATCCGTTTCCATGGAAGCGCGCACGTACGTTCCGATGCCGCCGTTCCACCACAACTCGACGGGAGCGGCCAGGATCGCTTTCACGAGAGCCTCGCCGTTCAGCGCTTGGTCCCCGATCCCGAGTACTTCCCGGGCCCTGTCCGACAGCTCGATCCTCTTGTCTCCTCGGCCCCAGACTCCACCCCCGTCACTGATGAGTTCCGCGTCATAGTCCGTCCACGCGGACCCGGGCAGGTCGAACAGCCTCTTGCGCTCTTTCCAGCTGACTTCGGGATCCGGGTCGGGATCGATAAAGATGTTCCGGTGGTCAAACGCCGCGAGCAGGCGCGCGTGCCGACTGAGCAGCATCCCGTTCCCGAACACATCTCCGCTCATGTCGCCGATTCCGACGGCCGTAAAGTCCTCTTCCTGGACGTCCTTGCCCATCTCGCGGAAGTGCATTTTCACGCATTCCCAGGCACCGCGTGCCGTGATTCCCATCGCCTTGTGGTCGTAGCCCTTGGAGCCGCCGGACGCGAAGGCATCGTCGAGCCAGAATCGGTACTCCGCAGCAAGTTCGTTAGCCGTGTCCGAGAGCGTCGCCGTTCCCTTGTCGGCGGCGACGACCAGATACGGATCCTCGCCATCCCGGATCACGGTGTCGGGAGGATGAACGACCTGTCCTTCCACGACGTTGTCCGTGAGATCGAGCAACCCGCCCACGAAATCGAGGTAACTGGTGATCCCCGCTTCCCGCATGAGTGTCCGGTCGGCGGGCGGACGACTCACGACGAAGGCCCCCTTCGCACCCTCGGGAACGATCACGGCGTTCTTGACGTGCTGGGTCTTCACGAGACCCAACACTTCGACGCGGAAGTCCTCGAGCCGATCGCTCCATCTGAGCCCGCCGCGCGCCACGTCGCCCATCCGGAGATGCGCCCCCTCCGTTCGCGCGCCACTCACCCAGATCTCGTGGCGTGGCCGTGGGTCCGGCATCGCTTCGATCCGCGCGCAGTCGAACTTGAGAGCGACGGGTGCCTCCGGGTGTTCTCGCAGCCGAGCCTGGAAGTAGTTGGTTCGCACCGTGGAGTCGATCAGGTTCAGAAGTCGCCTGAGGGTGCGGTCGTCTTCGATTCCCTCCACGGTCTTCAGGGTCTCGTGAAACGCGTCGCGCAGGGCAATAACGGCCAGGTCCCGGTCGCCCTCCAGCGTCGGATCGAACTGGGTCGCGAAGATCTCCCACAGCAGCCGAGCCGCTCGTGGATACGCGACCACGGGGCGGCGAAGTCCCATGCGGCTCGTGACGGCGCCGATGCGGAAGGCATAGGCTCCGTACGCTTTGAGCAAAGCCACCTGCCTCCACGTGAGTCCGGCGGCCAGGATCAGACGGTTGATGTGCAGGTTTTCCGCCCACCCTGCCTGTGCGGCCCGCAGGGCTTCTTCCACCCTGGGCTCCACTGAAGCGCGATCGACATTCCACTCGGCGGGCACGTCGACCAGAAAGCCGTGAATCGTGAACGGCGCCTGCTCCTCTTCGAGGACCAACGCGTGCGCCTCCGCCCTGACCACTCGGAACCCGAAATTCTCCAGCACCGGCATGACGTCGCTCAGGTCGTGACTCTCGCCGCGATCGAAGGCCGTCAGCCAGTATCGGTTCTCCACCGGCGGGTCGAGATCCACGAGTGTGACGCGGCTGCGTCCTTCCGAGCGAACCTGCTCGAGGACACTGATGTCGCGGACAGCGGTCGCCACCGCTGTCGTGGCCATGTACTGCGGAGAGAACGCGGAGCCGTAGCGTCGAATCAGGGTCAGTGCCCTGTCGGGCTCAATCTCCACCTCGAGCGCCGCCCGGACCTTTTCCTCCCAACTGCGGATGGCTTCGCGGACGTGGGTTCGGAGCTCCACCAGGTCCACGGCTGCCACAGCCTCCGGCTCGGCCGCGACGTGGAAGTGGAGCCGTGCCTGTCCACCTTCGCCCATCGCGAGATGGTAGTTGAGAATCTGTCCGTCGTACGCTTCGACCAGCAGGTCCTGGACGCGCTGACGCACCTCGCCCGAGAAACGCTTGCGGGGCATGACGATCATCAGATTGACGCCCCGGGCCAGCCCGTCCGCGTGACCGAGGACGAGCACCTCGTCGCTGGCATGGGTCTCGATCACAGCGTCGACGACAGGCAGCAGCTCGTCGACCCGAGCCACGAACAGCTCCTCTTTCGGGAGGCTGTTGAACAGCCTCACGATCAGACCGTGATCGTGCGTGCCGGCCTCGACCTGCTCCGCTTCAAGGATTTCCGCCAGCTTGCGCCGGAGTATGGGCGTGCTCGAGGCATCCTGCGCGAATGCCTTGGCCGTGAACAGGCCGAGGAACCGGCGCTCGCCCAGGACTACTCCGTCGGGACCGAGCCGCTTGATGCTCACGTCGTCCATGCGTTCGCGGCGATGAACCGGTGACAGGGCGTTCGTCTTCGAGACCATCAGCAGGGGTCCGCCCAGGACCCTGGCCTTCAGCTCGGCGGGTAGCTCCTCGAAGGGCAGCGCCTCGTAGACCTTCGAGCTGGCTTCATCCCTGAGAATGCCCTTGCTCGATCCCCTTCGAAGCTGCACCTCGCGCTGATCCCCATCTCCCTGCCGGATGTCGTACTCGCGATAGCCGAGAAAGACGAAGTTCCCGTCCTGGAGCCATCCGAGGAAATCCTGGATCTCCTCCAGCTCTGCCTCTCTCCAGTCCAGCTCCTTCTTCAGGTCCTCCAGGTCCTGAACGATCTCTCCCGCCACCTCCAGCATCGAACGGAAGTCAGCGGTTGCCCCGTGGACCTGTCCGAGCCGGCGGCCGACCTCTGCTTCGATCACGCCCTCCGCCCCGGGCTCGATGTGACCTTCGATCAGCGCCATGGTCGCGGACGTTCTGACACCCTCGGCGTCCTTCCCGCCGATGAAGCTGACCGAGCCCTCCTGGTCCCGTCCGACCGACAGAACGGGGTGCAGGAGCGCGAGGATACTGAAGCCCTCGGCGGCCAGCATCTCCCGCAGTGTCTCGACGATGAATGCGCAGTCGGACATCACCGTTTGCAGAACAGCCCGGTGCGGCTGCTCCGGAAGCCGGCGCAGGGTCACGCCGATGGCATCCGGCCCGGTCCGCTCGATCAGCCGCAACAGGCTGACCGCTTCCTGACCCACGATTCCCGGCTCCGCCTGTTCAAGCCTCTCGGCGGGAACGCGAGACAGGAGCCTGCGGACGAACTCGCCCAACACCTCCGTGTCGTAACCGGGCAGTTCATGTTCCAGCGTCTCGACCACTTCCGTGACGCGGCCGTCGAGGTCTTTTGCTCGTTCCATCGGTGCGCTGCACTCCATTCGCTCGCCCCGCAACCCGGGGAAGTGAGAAGGTGATCTCCGGGACTTCCCGTTGCCCAACCGGAAGCGAGGGACAATACTGCTCCGATACCGCCCGCGGCGAGAGGGCAAACCAACGATGCTCCGCGAACCCATGATCCCGCTGCTGTCCGACAACATCCATGCGTAGACAAAGCCGCTTCCTGGTGCGCCTGCGGGTCCGGGCCCGTCGATCCTGGCGAGCCGCCACCCGGCAGTTCCTGGCGCGGGGCATCTCCAGCGAGTGGATCATGCTGTCGCTCGCGGCGCTGATCGGGGCTGGCGCCGGGTTCATCGTGGTCGGATTCTACCGCCTGGTCGACATGATGCGGCACATGCTGGGCTGGGCGAGCGAGTCCGTCGGGTCGGTTGCCGGGCTGTCGGCTTTCGTGGTCCTTCCCCTGGCGCTGGCGGCGGCCCACTGGCTACGCACGAGGGCCCGACAGGAGCCGGGTGGAGAGATGGTCCCCGTGTTGATCCGCCGGTACGCCAAGAAGGGTGGCGAACTGCCGCTCAACGAGATGGCATACAAGCTCCTGAGCTCCGTGGTGACGCTGGGTGGTGGCGGCTCGCTCGGTGCGGAGGGTCCGGTCGCGGTGGCGGGAGCGTCTGTCGGATCCGGACTCGGGCAGCTCTTCCACTACAGTCCGACCCGCCGGCGCGTGCTCCTCGCCTGCGGAACGGCAGCCGGGATCTCGGCTGCCTACAACGCCCCTATCGCGGGCGTCCTGTTCGCCCTCGAAGTGGTCGCTGGCACCTTTGCTGTTTCCTCGCTGAGCCCCGTGGTCGTCGCGAGCGTCATGGGGGCCGTCGTGTCGCGCGCGTTCCTCGGTGCGCAGCCTGCCTTCAGCATTCCGACGGAGTTCCTGTTCGTCTCCGCGGCGGAACTGCCTCTCTATCTGTTGCTCGGGCTGTCGGCAGGCGCGCTCGCAGCGCTGTTCGTCAAGGTCTTCTACGGGACGCAGGACCTGCTGGCGCGCTTTGTCGGGGAGGGTGTGGGGAGTGCGCTCGTGGCCGGCCTTCTTCTCGCCTCGCTCGGTCTCATCAGCCCGGAGCTACTCGGCGACGGGCGGCACGGCATCTCGCTCATACTCAGCTCGCAGATCGCCGGCGGCATCGCTCTCACGCTCGGTCTCCTGAAGATCCTCGCGTCCGGGCTGACCATGGGCGGCGGCGGCTCCGGCGGTGTGTTTACCCCGTCCCTTTTCGTGGGCGCGGCGTTCGGCAGCTTCTTCGGCTTGACGGCCCAGGCCTTGTTTCCCGGCATGAATATCACGCCCGAAGCTTACGCCCTCGTCGGGATGGCCGCCCTCGTGGCGGGTGGCACCTTCGCACCGCTGACGGCCATCATCATGATCTTCGAGATGACGGACGACTACGGGCTCATCCTGCCACTCATGCTGGTGTGCGTCGTGAGCTACCTCGTCTCCCGGCGCCTCGGGCGGGAGTCACTCTACTCCGAGGCCCTGGTCCGGCTGGGTGAACAGATCTCGCACGGCGCGGATCGCTCGGTCCTGGAGGGAGTCTCCGTAGCCGAGTGCTACAATCGTGACCCACTCGTCGTCCTGGAGGACGCTCCGCTGCGCCAGGTGCTGGCACAGCTCAAGGGATCCCGACAGACTGAGTTCCCGGTCATTTCCCGTGAGTTCGAGCTGGAAGGAATGCTCAGTTACCAGCAGATCTCGCGTGCGCTGGACGACGGAGGCCTGATGGACCTGCTGATCGTGGCCGACCTGGCGGGACCGATCCTGGAAACCGTGACGCCGGATGACTCGCTCCTGGACGCGATGAACCGGATGGGTCTGCGTGACATCGACTTCGTGCCCGTTGTCGAGCGGCGGGAGTCCCGGCGCCTGCTCGGCCTCCTGAGCCGGAGCGATATCATGGAAGCGTACAGAACGAACCTCCTCCTGCAAGACTGAGCGGGCGAAGGGGTTGATCCGGCGCACCTGCTTTGGACACATTCCTGTTGGCGGTACGGGCCTGTCGCCCGGCGGACGATCACATGTCAAGGAGTCGAGGGTGCGCCTGAGCATCGAATACTGCGGGGTTTGAAACTACGAACCCAAAGCCGCCAGTCTGGCGGCCAGTCTGAAACAACGATATCCGGACATGGTCATCGACCTCATCCGCTCGGGAGGCGGCGTGTTCGAGGTCGAGCTCGACGGCACGTTGATCTATTCGAAGAAGGCCACGGGCAGACACTGCACCCACGAAGAGATCTTTGCGGCGATAACTAACTGACCCGCCGGTTCCTACCCGCCGGTTCCTAACCGCCGCTGAATGCGCGGGGCGGATACCGCATCCACAGCCACACGAAAAGAGCCAGAGAAGCGTAGGCGATCACCCGATCGCCGGTCAGCATCGTCCCCGTGATTCCGACCAGCGCCTGGCCCTCCGCGAGCGCCCAGACGACGATCGCCGCCGTTCTCGCCTGGTCGGCCCCCGCACCCGCCAACCGGCCGCGGACGATGCCCACCGCGAGCGTCACCACAGCGGCGAATCCGAGCCACACGATTCGCATGATGTTCCCGTCGACGGATGTCTCCATCGGTTCGAGAGCGAACAGCACGACCGCCGCGAACAGGAAGACACCGAGGGCGAGGGCAGCATATATCGCGGTCAGGGTCTGGGAGCTGCCGTTCGGTGCCGAATGTCGCATCGATGCCTCCGTGGTCAGACGGCATGGCCGAGCGTGAAAGGCGGGGTGGAACGTTCTCGTCGCTTGCGTGTTTCAGTAGACGGGACAACCCCCGGAGCCACGGTTCCTACCTTGGATCCTATCCCCGCAGTCGATCCGTGGCCGAGGGGGTTTTCTCATCTGCCCCGTCAAACGGGTCGCTGAGAATAGACGCGACCGGCCATCCGCGCAAACGAGTCAGTCGAGCGCCCGCCCGTAGCGATCTTCGAGACGCACGACGTCGTCCAACTCCGGCGTGGACACCTCCAGAATGACGCTGTCCTCGAGCGCCTCCATGCGATGTACGGTCTCGGGTGGGATCTCGACGACCGTTCCGGGTTCCCAGTCAAACACGTCGTCTTCCAGCGTGAATCGCATGCGTCCCGACAGCAGGTACAGGGTCTCGTGCTTGATCCGGTGTTTCTGAAGCGACAGGATGTGATCGTGGGTGACCTCGAGGATCTTCCCCGCATACCTGTCCGTATGTGCGTACCAGATCTCCCGGCCCCAGGGCTTCGAGACGATCTTCGGCTTCTCGGGCGCGTGTGCCACGTGGTTCGACCCCTGTCGGCGTGTTCGCGATGGTTTCGGAAGTTGGGGCCCAATATACCTGCAGGGTGAGGGCCGACAACCGGAAGGCTCTACCGGTAGTCCCGACTGCGGCTCCGACCCAGGTCTCCATGGAGGTCGAGGCGAAATGCCCGGCGGGTCAGCACGTTCACTACCCCCTGCTCGTTCTCCACGACTCCCTCCATCAGAAGCAGCGGCGCCCGCAACGTGTCCCGAAGCCCTTCCCGGACATCGGGCATCACCACGCAGTTTGAGAACCCGGTCTCATCTTCCAGGGTGACGAACATGACTCCCTTCGCCGTTCCCGGGACCTGGCGGCAAATCGCAAGCCCGGCAACGCGTACCTCGTCGCCGCTGCGGCGCGACCGGAGATCTTCCGCCGTCAACACGCCCTGGCGCTCGAGTCTCGTTCGCAGGAATTCCATCGGGTGTCCTTCGGGAGACAAACCGACGCACCGATAGTCCGCGGCCACTCGCTCCACAGGCGACATTTCCCGAACCGGCGCCGCCCGTTCGGGCCCTCTGCGAGCCAGGGGGCCCGCGTCTCCTCGAGCCTGCCTCAGCAGCTCCCACAGTGCCTGGCGACGCCCCGGCCACAGCGTCTCGAACGCGCCCGCTTCCGCCAGCACGCGAAGCTCGGAAGGGCCCAGGCCGCTGCGCCGCAGCACGTCCTCCACGCTGCAGAACGGCCCTTCGTCGCGAGCCGCCTGCAGATTCTCCCGGGCCCTCGAGCCGAGACCGTGCACGAGACGAAGTCCGATGCGGAGGGCAGGAATGGAGCTCCGAGGAGGCTCCGCGTCCAAAGCACCCGGAGCGCGAGACTGAGGCCCTTCCAGCGTCGAATCCCAGGCGGAGTGCGCCAGGTCCACCGGCCGCACCTCCACCCCGTGACGACGCGCGTCGTGGATGAGCGTGCCCGGCGAGTAGAAGCCCATCGGTTGAGCGTTGAGCAGCGCCGCGTAGAACTCCGGCGCGTAATAGCGCTTCAGATAGGCGGAAGCATAGACGAGGAGCGCGAAGCTGGCCGAGTGACTCTCCGGAAAACCGTAGTTGGCGAATGCCGTCAGGTACTTCAGGATCTGGGCCGCTACATCCGGCGCGACGTCGTTTCGTTTCAAGCCTTCCACCAGATCTCTCTCGACCTGCTGCATCTTCTGGTGCGAACGCTTGAACCCCATGGCCCGGCGCATGTTGTCGGCCTGTGCCGGAGTGAATCCGGCCAGTGCGATGGCCACCTTCATCCCCTGTTCCTGGAACAGCGGAACACCCAGCGTTCGTTTGAGCAACGGTTCGAGACGCGGGTCCAGGTAAGTGACCGGCTCCTCTCCGTTCCGTCGCCTGAGGTACGGGTGCACCATGTCACCCTGGATCGGACCCGGCCGGATAAGAGCCACTTCAACCACGAGGTCGTAAAAACAGCGGGGACGCACCCGTGGAAGTGTGTTCATCTGGGCCCGCGATTCGATCTGGAACACGCCCACGGTGTCTGCCGCGCAGATCATGTCGTACACCTCCGGATCGTCCGGAGGCAGCCTGGCCAGATCGATCGATACCCCGCGCGTCCGCCGGATGGTGCGGATGGCATCGCCCAGGAGCGTCAGCATTCCGAGCCCCAGCAGATCGAACTTGATGAACCCCGGCAGGTCGAGGTCGTCCTTGTCCCATTGAATTACCGTGCGATCTGCCATGGATGCGCGTTCCACCGGTACCAGTTCTCCGATCGGCCGATCGGAGATCACGAACCCTCCTACGTGGATGGAACGGTGCCGCGGGAGGTCCTCGAGGCCGGCTACGGTCCGGATCAGGGCAATCGTCCGGGGGTCAGCGAGATCCAGGCCGGCATTCGCCGCGCCACCCTCCGCCAGCCTGCGAGCCGCGTCCATGGCACCCCCGCGATCCACTTCCAGAGAGAGGCGATCGCTCTCGGCAGAGGAAAACCCCAGGGCCCGGGCCGCATCCCGCACCGCCATCTTCCCGCGGTACGTGATGGACTCGCATACCATGGCAGCGTGCCGACGACCGTACTTCTGGTACACGTACTGAAGTATCTCTTCCCGGTCCCGGTGAGCGATGTCCAGATCGATGTCCGGTGGCTCGTGGCGGGACTCGGAGAGGAAGCGCTCGAACAGCAGATCCAGCCCGATCGGATCCACGGCGGTGATCCCGAGACAGTAACAGACGGCGGAATTGGCCGCCGATCCCCTGCCCTGCACGAGGATCCCGCGCCGGTTCGCGAACCGGACGATGTCCCACATGATGAGGAAGTAGTCGGCCAGCTCCAGGCGGCGGATGATCCGGAGCTCGTGCTCGATCTGTCTGAGGTGCCGGGTACTGAGATGATCTCCGTACCGCTCGCGCCCTCCCTGTTCCACGAGTCCTCGCAGAAACGCGTTCCGATCTCCACCTCCGGGCACTTCGAATGGAGGAAGCCGCGGCTTCAGATCCGTCATGTGGAACCGGCAGCGCTCCGCTACGCGCACCGTTTCGAGAAGTGCCTCCCGTCCCCAGCGCTCCCGCATGTGGGCAGCGCCCTTCAGGTACCACTCTCCGTTGGGAGGCAACCGGTCATCCGCTTCCTCCAGGGTCGTGCCGTATCGAAGACAGGTCAGCACATCCAGCACGATCCGATCACGCGGGCAGGCGTACCAGGGGGCGTTCACCGGCACCCACGAAAGATCCACGTCGCGCGCGTGCCGGATCCAGGCGGCGCACCGACGGGCGTCCGCCGGCAGTCCGTGATGCTCCAGGGCCAGGTGAAACCGGTCCGGGAACAGGGCTCGCAGTCGCTCGATCCGGTAGTCGAGCCCTGGCGTGTCGGGCAACAGGTTCCCGGTCATCAGGAGACACGTCAGCCCGTCGGTCCTGCCTTCGAGCTCGGGAAACACCAGCCCCGGAGAACCGCGGGGAGAGGCCAGGCGTGCCCGGGTGATGAGCGAGGACAGGTCGTGATAGCCGGCGAGGCTCTCGCACAGGAGCACGAGGCGCACCCTTCCGTCGCCCACACTGCCGGCCGCCGTCCGCTTGCCGTCCCCCAGGCGGATCTCGCCGCCGATGATGGGACGCACATCCGCATCATCACACGCACGAGTGAAGCGGATGGCGCCCCCGAGATCGAACACGTCGGCCAGCGCGAGGGCCGGCAACCCCACAGCAGCCGCCCGCTCCGCCAGTGACTCGGGATTCGAGGCACCGGACAGGAGAGAAAAAGCGGATCGCGCGGCCAGCTCTACGAAGTCGGACGACCGACCCTCAGTCAAAAACACCGTGCAACCACCACCGGGCTTCCTTACTCTTCCCTCTCCACTCCCTGTACAGCCACAGCAGCTCCCCTTCCCCCGTGCACACCCGGTAGTATTCGCGGCGATAGGGGTCCTTCCACCAATCACCGGACAGACGTTCCGGGCCCTCGGCAACGATCAGCGGTCGACGTCCCGCGGCATCCTGGAGCTCCACGGGGCGTCCCTTCCGGGCCCACACCTTCACCTCGACCGGATCGGGCAGGAGATGAAGGGTGCTCTCGAGTGCTCCATCGGTCGAAACGATCCGGGTCGTGCCCGGGGAGGGGGCAGAGCGAGCCTTCTCCTCCTCCGGCGTCTCGACGGAGGCTACCGGTCGCCAGCGACTGCGGGACTCGGGTCGATGAATCATGCGGGGATGCGGCCACGCAATCGCCTCCTTTCCCAGTCGGGCTCGCAGACGGGAGAGGGCCGCGGCCGCAGCCATCGGATCACGCCAATCCCCCGCGAAAAGATCCCCCTGGCGTGCACCGGGAGGCGCCGTCTCCTCCACCCGAAGCACAATCTCCCTTACCGGAGCGGCCAGGCACCCGGTCGTGTCCACGGCCCGCTCGAGCGCCGCACGACACAGATCGTACAGAAGGTCTTCACGTCTCGTCGCACGAGCCGGAAGCACCCGGGCCTGCTGTGAGGCAGCTGCCCCATCCAGGTGAAGTTCCAGCGAAAGACGGGAGGCGCACCGGCTCACGCGCAACAGATCGGAACACACCCTGTGCAGGAGATGACGGAGCACGAACAACAGCGGCTCCAGCGTTACGGCTGCCCCTTCCAGCTCGAGTGAAGCTTCGGGGAGGTCGTCCGCAGCGAGAGGACGGAACGTTCGATCGTCTTCCGCCCGTGCCCACCTGTGCGCCCGTACGCCGGCGGGACCGAATCGACTCTCCAGCTCACTCCGATCTCGAACGGCCAGCTCTTCGATACGATGGAAGCCCAGGGCCCGTAGAGTCTCCCGCATATCGTCCGGGATCGGCAAGAACGACAGCGGCAGAGGCGCCAGAAAGGCCGGACCGGCGTCCGGGGCCACGATGATCGAAGCACCATCGCGCGCGCCGCCGCCCGGAAGAGGCGGGGCACCCGATTCACGACCGTCCAGTTGTCTCGCCAGCAGGGCCGCGGCATCGGCCACGACCGCCACGTCCGCCACACCGGTCCATGCCCCGATGTATCCCGCCGCCAACGCGGCTTCCCGCAGTGCCCGGACCAGGGCCGGCTCCCCTCCCCTGCGATCCCAACCTCGTGCGTCCACCCGGCATGCCCCCGGTCCCAACGGCGCCACCCGTGGCGAGCCCGCCAGCAGCGCCATCACGAGATCCGTCCCGCCGGGCCCGTCGGAAGCTGGCGGGACCTCCCCGGTCAGTACCGTCGCTACCCGGGGGGGAGCGGCTCTCACGTCGCCGGGCCCTTCCGATCCCGCGCCGGCTCGGGCCCCCAGGAGGGACATACGGGACACAGGAGCGGCACCTCCACCGCACCCCGCTTGCCCACTCGCACCCACACGGGTCGAACCGATGGCAGAAAAGGTCCGAATGCTTCCGGAACGGACTCGACACGGCCGGGGCGGAAGGAAAGTCGGAGAGCCGCCAGCGGAACGTGGCCCATGGTCACGAAAACGGCGTTCGCCTCCTCCGCCAGGCGCTGGAGGCGTATCGTCACACTACGACGCAACAGGAGGCTCGTATGCACCGGGGCGACGCCATGGGTCGACGCCAGGAGCGCCACCGCCCCGAACGCTCCACTGCGCAGGATCAGATCGGCGCACCACACGGCTTCGGTCGGGTCGGGAGGCCGGATGACCCAGAATCTTCCCTCCCCCGCGATCAGGCCGGTCCAGTCCGGCGCATACAGGGAATGGGCGGAATCGATGAGCGCGATCGACTCGCCGGTTGCGCGCAGACCGGCGAAAGTGGCCCGGAGGAGCGTTGTCTTGCCACTGGACCTGGGACCCAACCACTCGACCACCTGTCCCCTGGGCAACCCACCTTCGGGCAACAGCGTGTCCAGAGAAGAAACCCCGGTGGGAACGGAGCCGCCCGAACTGCGGGGTCTCGACTCGATCCTCTCGATCTGTCGTTCCAGCTCCACGATGGCCGCCGAGCGTCGCAAGCCTCCTCCTTCCCGAAAACCGAATAAAACCCGAAAACAGGAAGACGATACGACGACACCCCCGTGTCCGGCAAGGTCACGGGGGTGCGGCGTCAGCGCTTATCCGCGGACTGGCAGATCGCTGAAAACGCGGCCGCCCGGGATTCTGCGGCGACCGGCTGGAGACCACCCGGGATCAGTCGGGGTGTTTTACCCCGAACCGCAGGCCCAGTCCGACCCTCCAGAAGGAAGGCAGTCCCGGGGGAGACTGGTATTGAACGAAGCTGTCGATGGCGAACGTCCGGCTCACGGCGTACCAGAGCCGCATTGAAGCATCCCACAGACTGCCGCTCAACTCCTCCGATGCGTCACTGTCCACATTTCCGTAGAACACGCCCGGTTCGACGCCGAAGCCTGAATCCGCCTCGTATCGGGTCACCAGGCCGATGCGCAACTCCTTCGCCGGGGCCCGATTCGGAACTCCGGCGGGAAGACCCCCAAGGCCCGAACCGAAGTAGTCGCCATAAGAGGCCATGGGCTTCACCACCATGGCGGATCCGGCCGGAATCCCGGTCTCGGCGAACACCACCCAGTCATCCCGATCGAACCAGTGACCGAGCCATCCACCGAGCTTGAACCAGCCGCCCGAAGTGAACCCGATCGTCTGATCCACCGTCCAGGTGGTCTGGATCGTCTTGTCCACCGGTTCCTCGCGGCGTCCAAATTCGAATGAAGTGCGGTACGCCCGATTCGCTCCGTAGCTGTAGCCGATGCCACCGAACATGCCCTCGATGTCGTCCTGCCCTCGCACCAGGTATGGATGACGGAAGCTCAACATGTTGTCGAACGCGAACCAGAACTCGAGCCCCCCGCCCGGAAAGATCCTGAGCTCCGCCCAGCGGAATCCGGGATCCCGCCCGTTGTCGTCCGTGTAGCCACCCCATACATCCGCCTCGAGCAGGAGCGGGTTGTCGCTCAGCCGGGCGATCCCACGCCGGGCGGCTTCGTTCCCCGGGTCGAGAGCGAGCGCACGCTCATAGGCCTCACGCGCTTCATCTCCCTGGTCGAGACGCGCCCGAGCGTCACCGAGTCCGATCCAGGAATCCACGTCGCTTCGATCCTGGCTCAGGGCGAGATCGAACCAGCGCGCCGCCTCGGCGGGGTCGCCCGCCCCGAGGCTCGCCGTGGCCATTCCGACCTGGGCATCGCGCCGCGAGGGCTCCATGCGAAGCACCGTCCGGTAGCGTGCGACGGCCTCCTCGTACTGCCCCTCCGCCGCGTACGTGTCGGCCACGCCCGTGGCCGCCGCGAGGTTCGACGGATCCGCCGCTGCGACCTGAGCGTAGAGGTCCCGGCCGCCCTGAAAGTCGCCCGCTTCCATGAGCCCGGCCGCCTGGATCAGGGCCGCCTGCATGGCTGCGACCGTCATTCCCCCACGGGTCATCTGGAAAGTGAACGTGCGGACCAGGTCGCCGACCACTGCCGTCACGACGGTCTCCGTGCCGCTCGTGCCCATGGTCACGGTCGTGCTCGCCTCACCGCGGCTGTCCGTGTGGATCATTCCAGGTCGCACGATCCCGTTCTCCGCCGTGAACAGGACCTCGACGTCCGCCGCCGGAGCGCCGCTACCATCCATCACCGCCACCACCAGAGGAAGCTGCAGATCCTGACCTGCCTCGGCGGTCTGGTCCGCGCCCGAGACCGCTGCAAGCTCTGCCCCCGGGGCCTCGGGTCTGGCAACGCCGCCATATCCCAGAATCATGCCCCCCGACAGAAACACGAGCCGGTTGGCGCCGCCCAGCAGGGACAACGAGATCGAGGTCTCGAACTCGCCGGAGGTTGACGTTCGACCCGACGAGAGGACAGGTCCATCCTCCGAGCCCACTCGGACTTCCACCGGAACGTCCGGGATCGGGTTGCCAAACCGATCGTGCACGCCGACCCGGAGCGGTGCGACTGCGTCCTCCGACTCCAGCGCCACCGGATCCGGGACTCCGACGGCCTGCGCGGGAGCCGCTGGACCGACGCGGACAGTCACGGCGCGCGAGCCACCGATCGCCACGTCGCCGTCGACGGTCAGATTGTAGCTCGCGGCCGCCGTACCGGCCGGAACGACCAGGGTGGCCCGGCCGTTCGCGTCCGTGAAAGCCACGGCATCCTGACCTGCTCCCCCACGGATCGCGCCACTTCCCAGGAGCCGGAGGCGCAGTCCACTCTCTCCGGCGCTGCCCCGGTTGATCGTCACCGGCACACGGAGGGTGTCCCCTGCGGTCACGTCGAAGATCCGTCGGCCCATGGTCAATTGAAGAGCCGGCGCGGCTGGCTCACGACCGCCCCGGCAGCCGTCGATGGCCGACAGGATGGCGGCGTCCGCACCCAG
>CAXMRU010000210.1:0-3149 GCA_964195715.1 Akkermansiaceae bacterium
TGGAAACAGGATGTTGTTCTCGAGGTGAATGTGCTGGTGCGTCCCCGCCTCCAGGGCGGCCAGACCGTGCCACAGCGCGCGCCACGTATTGCAGGCTTCGGCGGGTACTTCGTAGTCGCCGGTCAGCTCCCGCAGTCGCTCCAGGGCGTCACCCGCCGACTGGTGCTCTTGCTCCATGACAGCGATCGGCCCACCGGCCATGGCGCCTCGCCCCTGCAAGATCAGCGGAAACAGGATCTGCTCCTCCTTGGCCATGTGCTCCTCGAGCTCTGACTTGAGGGCGACGACCGTGGACAGCAGCTCTGACAGCACCTCCGGCATCTTGCTTCCGTGAACGGTGTTGACCTTCTGCGCCATGTATTCCAGCCGCTGAAGCTCCTCCTTCAGGGGCTCGTGATAGACCGTCAGGATGTGGCTGATCAGGGCCTCGAGCGGCGCCTCGTCCCAGCGCTCCACGTCGGAGTCCGGGTCCGCCACGGCCTCCCTGATCTCATCCAGAACCGCTGCCACGTCGAGTCCCTTCGAGTCGCACACTTTCTGGATGGGTGCGCCGCCACCGCAGCAAAAATCCATCCCGTGGCGGGCGAAGACCTTCGTGGCCATCGGGTACTCGGTGGCGATCTGGCCCACCGGGGTATCGGCTTGAATGGTCATGTTCTTCGGCTCCTTTAAGGGGGGTTATCGGTTCACTTGTCGGTGTTCGTCGGTTCGGGAGCCGCGGGGTCCTCACCCACCGGCTCGAGCAGCCGGACCAGTGCCTCCAGCACGGGCTCCGGATCGCGGGCTCTCCCGGTCGACAGTTTTCGCGCGCCTTGCGCTCCGATGAGGGCATGGATCGTCCCCATCACGGGCACCAGCAGCACCTCCGGCTCTATGTCACGGCGGATGGTTCCCCGGGCGGCGCCTTCCCGCAGAGCCTCGAGGACGCATCGCGACGACCGCTCCACGATCTCGCGAAGCAGCGTGACGGCCTCGCCGGGCAGCACCAGGAAGGCCTGCTCAGAGCGAAAGAGCCACGCGAGACCCGCGTCTGATCCGAGGACTCGGATCCGCCCCCTGGCCAGCTCCAGGAGGCGATCGATCGGCGGGAGGCTCTCGTCCGGGAAGGTATCCTCGACCCTGGCCAGCCCGAACCTCACGGCCTCGGTCAGCATCTCGTCCCGCGATGCGAAGTGACGGAACAGGCCACCCGAGGTGAGGCCTACTTCCGCGGCGATCGTGGTGGTCGTCAGCGAGGTGAGGCCCCGCTCGCCGATGATCTTGAGGACGCTCTCGGCGATCTCCTTGCGCCTCTCTGCGGTCGGCTTCCGGGTTTGTGTGATCATGGCGAACAAAGTAAGTAAGAGTTTACTTACAAGCAAACATGAGCCATGTTGAAGGGTGCGAGAGCTATCGACACGCAGATCTGTCCTCCGTATCGTTCTCGCTCGATCCTACGACCAAGAGGCCAGCGTCATGATGAACATTGAAGTCCGTCGACTCCCGGTCGCCGTGCTCCTCTCCGCCGTCCTCGGGGCCTGCTCTCCCCCTCCCGCGAACGAAACACCCGGGGAGAACTCACCGACGCGGGCCGGGAATGAAGCCGAGAGCGAAGACCTGTGGGCCGCCCTCAACGAGATCGCCATCGTCGAACAGATGGTCATGATGCCGATGCGGGACGGAGTCCGCCTGGCTACCCATGTCTACCGGCCGAAGAGCTCCGACGGGAGCCTCGTGCCGACGATCTTCGTGAAGACGCCCTACAACATGAACCTGTGGGGGAACGGAGATATGAATACGGGCCGGCTGCGCCGACCGCTTGAAGCGGTCCGTCGCGGTTATGCCTACGTGAACCAGAACGAGCGCGGGAAGTTTTTCTCCGAGGGAGACTGGGATATTCTCGGCCCGCCCAAGACGGACGGGTACGACGCGCTGACCTGGATCGCCGAGCAACCGTGGTCGAACGGAATGGTGGGAACGTACGGCTGCTCCTCCACCGCCGAGTGGCAGATGGGCCTCGCAGCGCTGGACCATCCCGCACACGCCGCCATGGTGCCACAGAGCTTCGGGGCAGGGGTCGGCCGCATCGGGGACTGGTATGAGCAGGGAAACTGGTACCGTGGCGGAGCCGAGCAGATGCTGTTCTTCTCCTGGCTCTACGGCGTCCAGAACACGCAGCGACCTCAGTTCGACCCCGACCTCGACCCGGACGACCGTGTACGGTTGGCTCGCTACTTCGACCTCGCTCCCGAGATGCCCCGGGTGAACTGGCCGGAGGCCCTCTGGCATCTGCCGCTGGAAGACCTGATGCGGAACGCGGACGGACCCGAGGGCATCTACGCCGATCCGGCTCCCGTAGCCACCGGAGGCCGCATGATCCAGCGGGCCCCCGACGACCCCGCGTGGTACCGGGGCGGACTGTATCACGACGACGAGCCGTTCGGCGTACCGAGCTTCTGGTTCATGTCGTGGTACGACGTCTCGATCGGCCCGAATCTGGCGATCTTCAACCACGTGCGGGAAAACGGGATCGACGCCCAGACCCGCAACAACCAGTTCGCCATGGTCGCACCGGTAACGCATTGCGCCTATACGCGCGCCGAGGAGAACACCGTGGTGGGCGAGCGGAGCGTGGGCGACGCCCGCTGGGATTACAGCGAGCTGATATACGCCTGGTTCGACTACTGGCTGAAGGGAGAGCCAAACAGCATCACCGACACGCTCCCCAGGGTCCGCTACTACACGATGGGCTCCAACGAGTGGAGCGCTTCGGAGAACTGGCCGCCCGACGGCGTCGAGCTGGTGACCTGGTATCTCAGTTCCGGCGGGGATGCCAACACTCTCAGCGGGGACGGTGTCCTCACCACCGAGCCGCCGGGACCGGAGCAGAGCTACGACGCGTTCACATACGATCCGATGGACCCGGTAGTCTCGCACGGGGGCAACGTGTGCTGCACGGGTGGGGCCATCCGGGCCGGATCGTTCGACCAGCAAGAGATCGAGGCGGCGCGCGAAGACATTCTCGTCTACACGACCGAGCCCTTCGACGAAGGACTCGAGGTCAGTGGTACGATCGGCATCACGCTGTACGTGTCATCCGACGCGCGTGATACGGATTTTACCGTGAAGCTCCTCGATGTGTATCCGGACGGCCGCGCCTTTAACCTCGA
>CAXMRU010000211.1:0-15534 GCA_964195715.1 Akkermansiaceae bacterium
AAACCGGCCGGGGAGAAAGAAGCGACGAACCGACGATCGCGAGGACGAGGATCAGGCTGCGGCTGGCAGGTTGCTGAACAAGAGACATGGGCTCGACTCTCAGTGCGGAGGTGCGCTGGCTCGATCAAGCGAGTACGGTGAATCTAGAGCCGGTTTGGAGTCGTAGGAACCACTGGACCCGGGTTCATTGAATCGGAAGCCTCTGCCATGGACAATCCGACTATCCCATCTTCGCTGATCGGCGCGATCACTTTCTTCCTGCTTCTAGGCATCATCGCGTTCGTGGTCGTCAAGGAGACGGTGAAGGTGATCCTCAAGCCGGCGCTCGTCGTAGCCGTCCTGGCGGTCGTGGCCGTGTGGGCCGGCGTCCTCGACGAGACCGTGGTGGGGAGTGGATTCGAGTGGATCGGTGATCGGCTGCTCGGAGGTATCGAGGGCATCTCTGGATGGGTGGCTGACTCCTGGGACGCGCGAACCAACGGCGGCTGATACGTGGCGTGCCCGCACGGGGTCAGCCCGTATTAGCGATGCAGCTGAGCGCCCCCGGCCCCGACGTGAACCTCCCACACCTTCCCCGTGCGCGTCGACGTGACGTAGATCGACTCCTCGTCGAACTCGCCGGCGCCGAACGTGATGCTGGCGGCCCCAGGCATGTTCTCTGCGATCAGGACCGATTCAGTCGTCGCCGGATCTACGCGCCAGATCTGACCGTAGCCGTTCGCTGCAACGTATACGCGCCCGTGCTCGTCCAGTGCGATCCCATCGTTGGCCGCTCGATCGCCAAGGTCCACGACGAGTTCGGGAAGTCCAGCTACCTCCCCGTCCTCCAGCGGCAAAGCCCACAGCTTCCCGCTCGTGACCATCGGGCGGAGGCTCTCGAAGATCTGGGCCACGAACAGCGTGCTTCCGTCCTGTGAAAGGGCGATCCCGTTGGGGTGGCCGACGGCGTCTGTGAACAGCCGCATCTCTCCGTCTGCATTGACCAGGATGATCTCATCCGTCGCGTCGTCGGTGACGAGGAAGGTCCCGTCTTCGAGCACCATCACGAAGTTCGGGTCACCTATGCCACCGTCGAGAAGGCGTGTCTTGTCTCCCTCGGGCGTGATGCGCCACACGATCCCGTCGGCGTTCGGCCCGAGGTTGAAGCGGTTGGTGGGCCCGAAGTCGGCCATCAAAATGTCACGCTCGCCGATTGGAGCGAGTCCCAGGTTCGTGTACATCTCCGCGACCCTTTGGACGGAGCCGTCCGTGTCGACTCGCCACAGCGCCGCGTTGCCGGCCACGTACATGTCCCCCTCGCCGTTGAACGCGATGCCTTCGCAGCGCTCGAAGGCGCCGCCGATGAGGACTCGGGCTGTGACCGGGAAGTCGTCCGCCCCGGCATTCGCTTCCTGTGCGAGGACCGGTGCGGAACCGAGAATCGCTGCCAGCCAACCGATCGTGAGCCCGAGTAGCATGTGCTTCATCGGTTTCCTCCCGTTAGCCCCCTCCCGAGCCCCCGAACTTGATCATGGTCATGATGGGCACGGCGTCGATCATCCCGTGGAGCACGATACACGCGAGTAGGTTCCTCTTCCATAACACGTAAGCGGTGCCCAGGATGAAGCCTCCGAGCCCGCCCTCCACCATGGCGACCCTGAAAGCCGCTGGAAGGTCGCCCGCCGTCGGCCAGTTGGGATTCAGGTAGGCATATGGAACGTGGTACAGGCCGAAGGCGAGGGTCACCAGCAGGATCGCGATCCACGGCGAGCCGGTGAGCCGCTCGACGCGCGTCTGGAGAAATCCGCGGAAGAAGAACTCCTCCGTGAATCCGGCCGTCAGCAGGCCGAACGCGGCAGCGAGCGGAAACACGTACAGGGCCTTCCCCGTCCGAATCAGCTCCCATAGTTCGGGGCCCGCGCTTCGCTGCGTGAGTTGGAACAGGCCGAGCAGGATCCCCACGCCGAGGGCCCAGCCGACACCGGTTCGGAGGTTGCCCCGCCGCAAGCCGAACGAGGCAAGAACAGAAGACGGACGGCGGGTGGCCGGGATTCGCACCCGCAGAATACTCACTAGCAGCAGGGGCCCGGCGACCAGCGTCAGGTAGTGGCGGATCTCGGAGCCGGGACTCCAGAAGCTGAAGGCCAGATAAACGCCGAAGTAGGTGAGCGCAGCGACGGACTCGCGTATCGTGATTCCGTCGGTGGCCCGCAGCGGCTCGCTCATGAATCGCTCCGTGTGAAGGGGGACGCCTCATGAGTCCCTACGGCCAGGTCACGGCTGGAGTGTCAGCCGCCATCGATCTATCTTCCGCGGGCAACCCACTGCACTCAAACCGGAAGAAGCGTCATCGAATCTCTGACCCCGGGACAGCGGGCCCATCTCAAGTCGCTCGCCCACGCGTTGAAGCCGATCTTCCAGGTCGGAAAGGACGGCGTCACCGAGCGGGCCGTCGTTGCTGTCCGCGAGGCCTTCAACACGCGGGAGATTCTGAAGGTGAAGGTCCTCGACTCGGCACCGACGGACACCCACGCCACCGGCGAGGCCCTGGTGTCAAGCCTCGAGGACGCCCACCTGGTACAGGTCATTGGCCGAACCCTGGTGCTGTACCGACCGGACCCGGAGGACCCGCAGATACACCTGAGCGAGGCCTGAACGCCGGCACCCACGCGGACCGCCACGGAGCGACTGTCATGACCAGCTTGCCCGCCGGAATCGAGGCCCGCTTTCACGGCCTGCGCCGACTTATCGGCAACACACCTCTCCTCGCGATCGACTACACGTTCCGTGGCGAGCAGCGCCGCATCTTCGCCAAGAGCGAGAACCTCAACATGACCGGGAGCGTGAAGGACCGGATGGCCCTCCACCTCCTGCGTTGCGCGTACGAGCGTGGGACGATCGAGCCGGGCGCGCTCATCATCGAGGCGACCAGCGGGAACACCGGCATCTCGTTCGCCGCCGTGGGACGAGCCCTCGGACACCCGGTTGCCATCTTCATGCCCGACTGGATGAGCATGGAACGGGTGAATCTTCTTCGCTCGTTCGGCGCCACCATTCACCCGGTGAGCCGGGAGGACGGGGGATTCCTCGGCTGCATCGAGAAGGCGGAGGAGTTGGCGCACGAGACGGCCGGTTCATTCCTGCCCGGCCAGTTCGCCAACGAGGACAACTGCGAGGCCCACGAATCCTTGACCGGGCCGGAGATCCACTACCAGCTGGCCTCGCATGATCTGAAACCGGACGCCTTCGTCGCCGGCGTGGGCACAGGAGGGACGGTCATGGGAGTAGGGCGCTACCTGCGCTCTCAACACCCGGATGTGACGATCCATCCCCTCGAGCCCTCGAATTCACCGACTCTCAGTACGGGGTGCCGGGTGGGCCAACATCGCATTCAGGGGGTCTCGGACGAATTCATCCCTCCGATCGTGGATCTGTCGGAGCTGCACGAGATCGTCGACGTGGATGACGGGGATGCCATCCTGATGGCGCAGAAGCTGGCTACCGAAGTGGGTTTGGGCGTCGGGATCTCGTCGGGAGCCAACTTCGTCGGTGCGGCGATGCTCCAGGATCGGCTGGGGTCCGACGCCGTCGTGGTCACCCTGTTCCCCGACGACAACAAGAAGTACTTGTCCACGGACCTGATGCAGGACGAGCCGTCCAAGCCGGACCACCTCACTCCGCACCTGGAGCTGCACGGCTTCACGGCGTTCAACCGGGTGTGCCGGATCTGCAACGAATCGGAGGAATGGCTGCGGATGATGCGGCTTCCAAGCGGAGAACCGGGCCCGGCAGTGAGCTAACGGCGCGGCCGGCGCTCAGTCGACCGTCGCTCCAGGGTCGCACAATCGATACGCCAGGCAGCAGCCCGGGCGTCTCCATCCAACTCCTGCATCCGGTCGAAAGCGCGCGCCCGGCCCAGCAGGCTGTCGCCGGACTGCCGGAGCGCGATCCCACCGCCGGCTCGTCCATCCGACCACAGAAGCCACAGCGTGTCAGCCCGCACCACCCAGCGCATGTACTCACCCATGCGTGGGTCGTGATCACCGGTGAGGGGAACGGCCCGATACGTGGTTCTCGGTCGACGCCACTGGTCGGTCGAGTCCGCCATCAGCCGAACCCTCGTCGGAGGCGTCAGGAACGCGGGCACGTCGAGCTCGCTCGCGTTCGAAGCCGGGGTGGTCCAGTCCCACGGGTCCACGCGTAGGGCGTAACACCCGGGCATGTCCCACTTGACCAGGTCGGGACGCTCAACCACTTCCGGGGCGGTCGGCTCCGGCGGAGAACGCATCCTGTCCCACACGCGCAGCAGCGTCGCCGCGATCAGGCCGACCACGAGCAACGTCGCGATGCGTTGGAGCAGAGATTTCTGTCTCATTCAGCTCTCGGGACGGCCGAGGTCTCGCCGAGCCGGATTCTGGGCGGTGAGGTCACGTAGGAGGAGCCGGAGTTCGGAATCGTTGAGGGGATGACGCGGGAACGCCTCAGCGCATGACGTCCCCTAACCAGACCAGCATCCGCTCCGTATCCTCCGCCCGCAGAAACACGTGGCCGGTATCCACCCAGTTCATCTCCACCGGTTCGCCGGCGTGGCGCACGAGCGGCTCGACCGACAGGGCCTTGTCGTAGTCCCCGTCAAACGTCCCGTTGAGAAGCCACAGTGGACGAGGCGAGATTCGGGCTATGTAGTTCGCCGGGCAGGCCGCGGCGAGGTGTCCGGTCTCGGATCGGTCGAAATGTCCTCCGTATGCCAAGGCCGCCGCCGCGAACCGTTTCTCCGCGCCCACCACGATGAACCCGACCTGGGCGCCGCGACTGCGTCCGAAGTACCCGATCCGACCTGGATCTGCATGGTAATGGTCTATGAGCAGGTCTATCGTCCGGCCGATGTCCTTCACGAGTTGGACGACCCATTCCAGGTAGGCTGACTCCCGGTTGTACAGGCTCTCGTGCTTATCCGCTTCGCTGAAGCTCTTGAGGAATCCTGTGTCGCGCTCCCCGAAGTACGGCATGTCGATCGCGATCGCGTCGAATCCCGATCGGACGCCTGCCTCCGCGATGGAGCCCACGGCCTCTTTGCCTGACTTGATGCCCCCGTGAACCAGAATCAGCTTGGGCCGGACACCAGGCCTGGAGGTTGAGGCCGTGTAGTAATCGGCATAGACCCTCTCGCCGGGCGTGCTCTGGAAAGCGATATGCTCGACCCGGATTCCCTCTTCAGTGGACGTCGAGAGCACCTCGAGGTCGAATGGGACGTCTGTATCGTAGGCGAAGAAGTCCAGGTAGGTCTCAAACGTCGCCGCGTCCACAGGCTGCTCGAGCCACTCGTCCGACGTCCATCTTTCCTGGGCATGGGCCGAGCCGGCGCTGAATACCGCGAGCGCCGCAAACATTCCGATTATTCGGTGTGACGAACGCATCTGAATCCCGTCGTTTCGTCGGCGAAGCCGAGCGGCAATTCCTCCTGCCACTCAACGCCGAAGGTGTATTCGGGCGCCTGCCATGATCCTCCGACGCTGGGCGCCATTTCCGCATCGGTGGACTCTGGTCGCACCCATTCGCGGGCGTTCCCGGCCATTTCGTACGCTCCGAACGGGCTCACGCCCAGCGGAAAAGACTCGGCCGGCCTGGCCTTCTCGAGGTTGAAAGCAGCCCTGAATTCGACGCTGCCGGCCGCCGCACCCCAAGGATAGGCGCGCTCACCGTTCCCAACGGCAGCTCGCCACCATAGCTCCAGGGACGGAAGCCGCTTGCCGGCCCACAGGCAGTACGCGCTCGCCTCGTACCACGAGACGCTTGTCACCGGGTGGTCGCCTGTCCCCGCGGAGTACAGCGAGCCGGACCAGTCGCGCGGGCCCTGAGCGCCGGACCGGTCGGTCAGGCGGGCGACGGCCTCGACCCGAGGCACGCGCTCACCACCCACGGACATCGAGTCGGGCCACAGGGTCGCGGTCTCGTACCCCCGGTCTCCGACGAACCGGGCGAATTCCTCGTTCGTCACTTCGTGGCGGTCGACCAGGAACGCCCGCACCGATACGCCGCCCACACCGACGGGTGCTGGACCAGCGGGAACGAGCACCATGTGGCGTGTCAGCGGCGCGTCCGTCACAAGCTCCGCGGCGACCCGCAGGTCTTCTCCTTCCGCCACCTCCGCGAGAAGCACGAGACGATTGCTGCCATCTCGGTCTAGCTCCACCAGGTATTCCCCGGTGGCTACCGCCTCGACCTCGACCGGCGACAGCCCGAGTTCCACCGGATCGCCGAGTGCAGCTTCCCCAGCGTCTACGATTCTCATGAGCCGGACCTCAGCTCCCGGCGGTGCGGTCGAGACCGACAGCGCTCCCGTCGGGCCAACGACCGCAGGCGTACCGACCTCCGCCTCCGACTCAGTGGCTTCCGGACCGAGCTTTCCGAGCAACAACCACCCCGCCGCGACGACTCCCCAAAAGGCGAACGCCGCAGCCCCGACCAGGATGGCGTTTCTCCACGTGAACAGGCTGCGGGTGCCCTCTTTGCGGGGTGCGTCATCGGTTCGCCGCGCCGGACCCAGGCCGTTCAGATATGCTGTAGCTCCCACGATCGGAAGCCCGATGATCAGAAGGGTGAGCGCGAACGTGAACACCCACGGCGGGAGGCCGACGTTGTCCGCGAGCAAGTCGACCACCTGGAGGATGACCCAGGAGCCGGCCGCATACACGCCGAGCACCTTCCAAAGGGTTGCTTTATGCGTTCGGTTGGTCATGTTCGAAAAAACATAGGGAGCCTGCGAAAGGACCGCCAATGGAGGCGGCGTATGCGGCGGTCAATAACTAGCGCAGGGGCAGACCGCCCTTACTCCCACTCGATCGTGCCCGGCGGCTTCGAGGTAATATCGAGGGCGAGGGCCGACACCCTTTCCAGACCCAGGATCTCGTGACGGAGCTCGTCCACGAGAGGCGTGGGAAGTTCCACCGACGTCGCCGTCATCGCCCGCTTGGAACACACCGGTCGGACGACCACGAGCTCGCCCCCGTCGCCCTTCAAGTCGAGCGGAATGAGCACCGTGGGACACTGCCAGATCTCGTCGTACAGACCGTGTCGCCGCAGGCCCTCCATGACGATGTGATCCGCCTCGCGAAGCAGGTCGAGACGGTCGCGTGTCATGGTTCCCCGCAGGGGCTGCGCGTATGCAGGCGTGTCCTCACCGAGGTTCCAGATGCAGCGGTTGATACCCGGAACATCGGCCGTGAGCACCGAGGCGGCCTCGATCAGTCGATTCCATTCCCCAGGACCACTCAGAAGGACCGGATGCTCGTACGCGCGAAGGTCGGCTTTCACGCCAACCGACCGGATCGGAAGGGGCAGGGCCTCGAATCCGAACTCCCGGCCAACATCCTGCACGGCGGGCGTTATCGTTTCGAACCCGGTTCGGTCTCCCTCGCCGTCGCCGCACAGGCAGCGCACGCCCAGCCCCGGGCCGGGGAACGGATGCCTCCATACAAGCTCGTGCCGTATGCCGAGCTTCTCGCCCAGCTCCCGGACCTCGACCTTGTACAGCTCCTTGAGCGGCTCTATCACTCTTCCCTGTTCGATCATCTCTTCGACGATTGGCACCCGGTTGTGATGCGTCTTGATCGTATCCGCACGCTGGGTTCCGCCGGTCTCGATCGTATCGGGGTAAATCGTGCCCTGTCCGAGAAGGTGCCCCTCGATTCCCAGGTGGCTGGCCTGGTCCCGGAACACATCGATGAAGGTGTTGCCGATGGCGCGCCGCTTCTCCTCCGGATCGATGAGACCGACGAGTGCCGCGAGGAATCGGTCGCTCGCATCCACGAAGTGCACGTGCGAGCCGAGACCGAGACCGGCGAAGAACTCGAGCACCTGCGCGCTCTCGTCCTTACGCATCAGCCCGTTGTCGATGTGGAGCAGGTCCACGCGCTCCGGGCCGAGCGCCTGCGTCAGCAGCGTTGCCGCGACGGTGGAGTCCACACCGCCGGAGGCGAGAAGGAACACGGACCGATCGCCGACCTGCTCGCGAATCGTCTCCATCTCCTCCTTCATGAACGCCTCGATCGTCCACGACGGCTGGCAACCACAGATATCGAGGACGAAGTTGGCGATCATCACGTCGCCGTGGACGGTGTCATCGACTTCCGGGTGGAACTGGAAACCGTACCTGCGGAGAGAATCTGAACCGATCGCCGCGTAGCGGTGGCCCGGCCCGTCCGCCGTGGTCACGCTCCAGCCCAGCTCCTTGAATTCGGGACCCACTTCCGTGACTGAGTCGTAGTGGCTCATCCACACGGGCTGCACCGGATCGAGCCCCTTGAACAGCGGATGCTCACCAGCCACGTGCAGATCCGTTCGACCCCACTGCCGGCCGCCGTGCACCACCTTGCCACCGTAGTGCTGTGCGATCTCCTGGTGCCCGAAACAGAAGCCGAGGATCGGAATATCCAGATCGTAGATCGCCTTGTTGTAATCGGAGTCTTCACCGTGTGATGCGAGCGCCGGACTGCCCGAAATGATGATGCCCTTGTATGGCGCGAACGCCTGGATCGAGTCCTCGGGCTGCCGGATCTCCGCGAGCACTCCATGGCGGCGCACTTTGGTCGCGATGAGGTGGGCGTACTGTCCGCCGAAATCAATGACGGCGATGGCGTCGTGCTGCATGGTCCTCAGGAGTCGTGGTTCAACCGATACGTTGGCAGGGAAATGGGGAGTGAACGGAGGACGCGCAAGGGATGAACCGGCCGGGGCCGCGACTCAGTCCCCGGAGCGCAGGAACCGCAGCATGGGCCGGCCGAAGCCCACGCGAGTGGTAGAAGCAGCAGGATGATCGCGATTCCCAAGCGCTCGGAGCCGGGAGGGCCAGATCCGTCGCGGGGGATCAGCAGGAGAGCCAGTGCGCCAAGGGTAGCCAGGGCCAGGACCGCCAGCCCCGTGCGCAGCCCGGTCATCATAGGAAGCCAACCATGAAATTCTCGGCGCTCGACGTCGTGATCTCCTTCTAGCCGAGGACTACTTCTTCGGGCCACGCACCTGCCCGTCGAGATTCCAGGCCGGATCGGGACCGAGGCCGACGTGAGCCAGCGCCGTCACGCCCACGTCCACGATCTCGGGCGGACAGTCGGTCCTACCAGGCTCCACGGATGGGCCGCTCGCTAGATAGAAGATCGTCGTCTCTGACGGAGAGGTGCCGCCGTGCCCCCCGGCGTCGTTCCGCCCGTGATCTGTGCTCAGCAGGATCAGCCAGTCTTCGTCAGCGTAGGTCGGTCTGTTGCGAAGCGCCTGCAGCAGGATACCCACGCGTGTGTCTGCCCATTCGATGGCGGCCTTGTACTCGGGCGACCGCGAGTTCGTCTCGTGCGCCACTACGTCGATGTCGCCCAGGTAGACGAACGCGGCGTCCACGTCCGTGTCGCGCAGTTGCTCGATCGCAGCCTCGACACTGAGCGAGTCGGCGTACCGGTAGCCGTCCGCCTCGCCGTCAAAGTTGATCTTCACATCGATCTCGTCACCGAACAGCGGACCGCCGGAATCCGTGGTGCCCAGGGGCGGCCAGTCCAACACCGCGAGCGTGTTCAGCTCGGGCCGCTCGCGCTCGATCCGGGTCAGAAAATCCGGGTAGGTCGCATAGTCATTGCCCTCGAAGTTGTTGCTGTCGACGAGGTGCTTGTCGGTCCGTGCGCCTGTCACCATGCTCGACCAGCCGGGGCCGCTGACGGTGCGAACGCGCGTCCTGGCCTCGTCCGAGAAGAAGCCCGCCGCGGCCAGCGAGTCGATCACCGGAGTCTCGACCGCGGCCATGATGTCCACCCGCACGCCGTCGAGTCCGATGAGCAGGACCTTCTTGACCGGCTCCTGGCCCGCCGCACCCAGCGGAACGACGACGAACAGGAGCCAGAGGAGAAAGATGCGAAACGTCTTCATCGTCTTCACTCGCTTGAACAGGGACCGAGAAGCCGCTCCAGTGTATACTAGCAGTCCCAACGTCGCTGGCGAGAGTTGAACTCACGATGACCGGAATCGAGATGAAACGTGATGCATGGATTGCGGGCACCGTCCTGTGCGCCACGCTCGCGTGCCTGGCAGGGTGCGGATCGGCAGAGGAGCCAAGCGGCCCCGAAGAACTTCCCCCGCCACGCGGTTTCTGGGGTCTGTCACGTGACTTCGTGGACACCCTGAGCTTCGGGGGCCGCGACCGGCTGTTCCACGTTCACCTGCCGAGAGCCTACGACCACCGGACCCGGCTCCCACTGCTGCTCGTGTTTCACGGGTCCGGCACTTCGTTCAGCCAGATGCGGGACTGGACGGGTTTCGATTCGGTCGCCGACGATGAGCGCTTCGTGGTCGTGTACCCGGGAGCCTACGGCTCGTGGGCCGATAGCGATGTCGAGTTCGTGCCGGAGTTGGTCGACCACCTGACGGATCAGTGGGCGGTGGATCCGTCCCGCGTGGCGCTTACCGGCTTCTCGGCCGGCGGGTTCCTGAGCCATCGTCTCGCGTGCGAGCCCGGCTTCCCCGTCAGGGCTGTCGCCACGGTCGGCGCGACCGTGCGTACGACGACCCGTGACGTGTGTGATCCGCCCGGGCTATCCCGCGGGGCCCCAGTCTCGGCCCTCCTGATCCTGGGGGACCAAGACTCTTCCGTCCCGTTGGAGGGCAGGGATGACGCCCTGTCGTTAGCGGAGTCGGCGACCATGTGGCACGCGATCAATGGCTGCTCGGACTCCCCCGCAGTGGTCTTCTGGCCTGGCGAGGGCGCCGATCCGCACGTGAGAACCGAGATCTCCACGGAATGCACGGCCGACACCGAGGTGCGATCGGCCGTCATGGTGGGCTTGGGACATACCTGGCCGCGACCCGATACCAATCCGAGCTCGATCGACGCGACGGAGATCGTGGCCGAATTCGTCGTGCAGCAGTGGTGAACTCGCACGGCCGACCCGGATGAGCACGTGGGGCGATGTCGAACGCTGGCACCACGAGTTGCTACGAGAAATCCGGCTCCTCTCCGACCGAGAGCACGGAGCGGGACCCGATGATCACGAAGGCCCTATCCTGGGCCCTGCGTCAGATGATCAAGCACCAGGCTGCCGAGGTCGAAGCGTACGTCGAGAGCATGCGACCGGATGGCGGCCCTCCCGCGCAGGGAGGTGCGCAACAAGCTGAAGACGGGCCGGAAGAGCGGGCGGACTGACTGAGCCGCCAGGAAGAACGAACAGACCATTGCATGGGAGGCCCCGAGCCCTCAGACTTTCCCGACTCTCGAGCGTCGTCCTCCCCCGCCGGCGACCGAGGCAACAGCATTCAATAAAGTGACGAGCCATGACCGACCCCCGGTACACGAAGCTGGCCCAGACCCTGATCCACCACTCCTGCGAGCTGCAGGCGGGAGAAAAACTCCTCATCGAGGCCATCGACACGCCCACGACATTCACCAATGAACTCGTACGCGTGGCCCACGAGGCGGGAGTTGTTCCAAACGTTCTCCTCAAGAGCAATGAAGTCCTGCGGCGCCTGCTTCTCGGAGCCACCGAGGAGCAGCTTGACCTCATGGCCGCGTCGGAAGAAACGTACATGAAGGGCGTGGATGCCTACATCGGAGTCCGTGGCGCCCCCAACGTCAGCGAGCTGTCCGACGTGCCGCAGGACCGACAGAAGATGTACGAGCGCTTCATCTGGAAGCGCGTCCACATGGATATCCGCGTGCCCGACACGCGGTGGGTCGTGCTCCGGTGGCCCAACGCCTCGATGGCGCAGTTGGCCGAGCGCTCGACCGAAGATTTCGAGGACTTCTATTTCCGCGTGTGCACGATGGACTACGAGCGGATGTCGGAGGCGCTGCAGCCCCTGCGCGAGCTCATGGAAGCCACGGACCGCGTTCACGTCAAAGGCCCGGGAACGGACCTCCGGTTCAGCATCGCGGGCATTCCCGCCATGCCGTGCGACGGCAAGCGCAACATCCCGGACGGGGAGGTGTTCACGGCACCGGTCAGGGACAGCATCGAGGGGACGATTCAATACAACACGCCCACGATCTACCAGGGTGTGACGCACGAGGAAGTGTTCTTCCGGTTCCGAGAAGGGAAGATCGTCGAGGCGCGGAGCACGAGCACGGACCACCTCAACGAGGTACTCGATGCGGACGCAGGCGCCCGGTACATCGGCGAGTTCTCGCTCGGCTTCCACCCGCACATCATGGAGCCGATGAAGGACATCCTGTTCGACGAGAAGATCGCGGGCAGCATGCACCTCACGCCCGGCAACGCCTACGACACGGCGTTCAACGGGAACCGGAGTCAAATCCACTGGGACCTGGTGTTGATCCAGAGGCCGGAGTACGGCGGAGGAGAAGTGTGGTTCGACGATATGCTGATCCGGAAAGACGGGATCTTCGTCCTCCCGGAGCTTGACGAGCTGAACCCTGAGAAGCTGGGGGCGTAGGCCGCCCCCGGCTGTTCACGCCTCAGTTATGACAGGCCCGCGCGCCTTGATCTCCCGAAACGTCGTCAGTGCGTCGTCAAAGTGGACTGCGGCCTTCTCGATGTACGCGTGCGTCTCGTCAATATAGCCGTCCGTCGAAGCTGACCACACGCGGTGCAGCGCCCGCTCTCCCCCCGCGAACCGGTTCATCACTTCGGCGTACGCCTTCAGCCCGAAGCTGTGCGCCATGCTCTCACGCGCGTCCACGAACGTCTTGAGGTCCTCGGGGAACCTCTCATCGATCCAATGACGCAGATCGTAAACGTTGATCGTCAATTTCTCCGCGTTCAGCTCCTTCGCGTCCGAACAGATATTCTCGAGGCTTGACTCGATGGCGCGGATGTTCGTGCTGATCACTTCGACGTCCGTCGCCTCTGCCTTACGGGCCCGCTGGGCGACGATCACGCCCGTGATCCCGATCCCGAGCCACAGCAGGAATACCGCGGTGTTCACCCCCTCGACCTGCTTGACGACCTCCAACGAGCCGCCGAGGAAGCTGATCGTGATGAGCAGGTAACCCATGTTCTTGAGCTTCATGTCGGCCTCCTCACCCGAAGACGATGTAGAGGGAGTAGATCACCCCGATCATCGCTTCACCGACGATCAGGCCGGCGGCGATCGGCACGCCCACATCCTCGCTCCACAGCTTTCCGAGCTTCCAGTCGGAGATCACGCGCAGCAGAGTTCCGATCGTGTACGTTAGGACGATGTGGAACGGGAGGTAGAAGCCGAGGCCGACGAGGACCCCCAGGCCTCCGATTCCACTCGCGCTCAACAGGGCCCCGAGACCGGCGCCCGTGAGATACTTGTCGCGCGGCACGTCGCCGCCGAGGATTCCCTGAATCACGCTCGCGAGCGCCTGTCCCTGCGGCGCCGGCAGCTGATCGCTCCCCAGCGTGTACGCCTGATGCAGGACCACGATCAGGGCCATTATGATGATCGGGCCGATCCATGTGCCGAGGAACTGGGCTTTCTGCTGCTGCTTCGGGATCGCTCCCACCAGGTAGCCGGTCTTGAGGTCGAGCATCAGGTCGGTGGCCTGCGCCATGGCGACGCACATGGCAGCCCCAACGGTCACCGAAGCGATGATCGAGGCCCTGTCACCGATGCCGCTCGTCACAAGGATCATGATCGTAACGCCGATCAGCGTCATGCCGGAGAGCGGCGACCAGTTGGTCCGCCCGATGCACTCGGAGAGAACCACGCCGGCCACCCAGATCCACAGCGTGCCCAGCAGGGCCATCGTGAGGCCGCGCCCGAAGCCCACCTCCGCCACCGCGGTCCACGCGATGATAGCCAGGACGACGAAGGCAGCGGCGACGCCCATGTAGAGCATCTGGATCGGGAGCTCGTCCTGCGACAGTTCCGACCGCGACTTCGCGGCGTCACGCATGCTGCGGATCGCGCTCACGACGAGAGGCAGTGCGAGCACGATACCCATCAGCGCCCCACCGATCAGCATCCCGATTCCGGTGGGCCGGAACAGGTTCAGCCGCAGGTACTCGGCGATCCCCAGGCCGGAGGCCTCGAGAGTGGCCGCGTCGGGCAGGTACCCCGTGGCGCTCATGATCGGCGCCAGGAACCAGTAGCAGACGTAGCCCCCGACGATGAAGAAGAACCCGCCCTTACCGGCCAGAAAAGCGACTCCCACCGTGAGCAGCGACAGGTACCAGATCCCGTTCATGTACTCGGGAAGTCCGAGCACGACGCCGAGATCGTAGTGCTCGACACCCGTCTTGAGGCTGATGAAGTGGGAGAGCGCTGCAACGAACGCTCCGCCTACCAGCAGCCACGCCTTGTGGATCCCGGCTCCCGGAGCCTTCAGGATCGCGGCCGTCGCGATACCACCCGGAAAAGCGAGGCGGTTGTAGTCAATCATCTGCTTGCGCAGCGGGATGATGAACGCAATGCCCAGGATCCCGCCCGCGATGCAGCCCAGCACCAGCAGCGGGTAGTTGAAGTCCGTGATCCCGAGGATGAACAGCGCCGGAACCGAGAACATCATCCCGGCCGACGCCCCGTTCACGGCACTGGCCAGAGTCTGCTGGATGTTGTTCTCGATGATGCTGTTGCGGCGCATGATGCCGCGCAGGATACCGAATCCGAGGATCGCCGCTAGCTCCGAGCCTTCGATCGAGAAGCCCAGCTTGAGGCTCAGGTAACCGATACTGACCGCGATCAGGATGCCGATGCCGTAGCCCACCAGGACACCAGCCCACGTAAATTCTGGGTAGGGGCCCGTACGGCCAGTGAGCTTGGTCGGAGCGGTAAGGTCGTCCAACCCCGCCTCCCGGGTGTGAAGAATGGGAGCCGCCGCGACCGATCGGGATCGAGGCGCTCCGTGATCGTGTTCGATGCCGTCCGCGGTCGCGCGCCGGCTGGCGCACCGGGGTATTGTATACCGGTCCGGGAGCGGACGCGACCGGACGTACATCGAACCCTGGCAGGGAGTGAAGCGATGCGTTGGACGAGGAGGCTCGCGGGCTCGGCCATTCTCACACTGGCTGCCGACTGGCTGTTCCAGGACGTCAGCATCAACACGAAGAGCGACAATCAGCTTGGGATGCTGACGCTGGGCCTGACGTTCTTTTAGCAGAGCGAGTTCGGCAAAGGTCTTGCAGTACTGACAGACTCCGGGAGCCGAACGTACTACCTGAGGACAGTGCCATGCACGACGTCAGCAGAGCCGGACCCCATACTCGCATCATTCACGGCGGGCAGCAGGCCGATCCGCATACGGGCGCGGTCAGCACGCCGATTTATCAAACGTCGACGTTCGCCTTCACGGACGCGGACGAAGGAGCCGCCCGGTTCGGCGGGGCAGCGGGTTGCAAGTACACGCGCCTCGGAAACCCCACGACGGCGGCGCTCGAGAGGAATGTGGCGCTGCTGGAGTACGGCTGTGGCGGGCTCGGCGCGTCCTCCGGCATGGCGGCAATCAACTCGGTATACCTGACGTTCCTGGACAGCGACTCTCACATCGTCGCGACGGATTGCATGTACGGTCCGTCAAGAACCGTGCTGGAAACCGAGTACACCCGTTTCGGCGTGCAGGTGACGTTTGTCGATTCGTCCCATCTGGACAATGTG
>CAXMRU010000212.1:0-2046 GCA_964195715.1 Akkermansiaceae bacterium
CTCGGTGATGAGCCGGGCCTGAGCTCTGACGATGTGCGCACCATGAGAAGCGCGTGGGAGGCGAACGAAGCGAGCGCGCTGCGACCGCGGTTTCGAGATCGATCGGGCCACCCTGTCGTCTTGTCGAGGGACGCGCTCGAGGTCATTTCGCACTTCGACCGGTCCCTCGACCCCGAGACCGGTTTGTGGGACCTGGTAATTCGGTCCGGCATTCCGCACATGGAGGTGCCGATCGATCGTCTCTCTCCCGTGGACGTCGACACGCCGACCGATCTGGCGCTGGCGCGGGAGGAGGAGAGGCATTGAAAAGGCGCGGAACACTGGCCGCCCTGATTCTGGTTGCCTGGGTCGCGGCGCTCGGCTGGCAGGCCCGGCGGGTGTTCTTTCCCGCAGAGGCACAGAGGCTGGCCCTTGGCGTGAGGACGATTCCTCCGGGCGTCGCCTACTACTCGGTCTTCCGTGCCGGTGTTCGGGCTGGATGGGGGCAAACCGAGATCGATACGCTGCCCTCCGCGAGGGGATTCCGGGTTCGTGACCGCGTGTTCCTGGACCTGCCCGGTCTCGGTGCAACCGGTCGGTCGGAGCGCTCCTCGGAAGAGTACCTGGACTCAAGGCTCAACCTGGACAGCATGGTCCACCTCTCCATCGTCGACGGTGATACGATGCGGCTCCGGGCCGTCTCGGAAGGCGACACCGTCGTTTTGCTGTTCGACGAGCAGGACCAGACGGTCGTGCGCGTGTCGGTCGAAGAAGCGGTCACCACCCCGTCGGGCTGGCGCCTCCGACTTGCGGCAGGGGGACAGTCGGAGCCCGGGACGACCTACCAGGTTCGAGTGTTCGATCCGCTGACGGCCGCTGTACGTATGCTACAGCTTGACATCCTGGAGACGAGCTCGCTGGCATTTCCGGACAGCGCCGACACCGATTCGATCTCGGGCGGGTGGATACCGGTGAGGGAGGATACGGTGCAGGCGTGGCTGGTGCGGCGCCGCGCGGGCGATGTTCGGCAGGAGGCCTGGATCGACGAGGACGGCAGGTTGGTGGACGGTGAGATCTTCGGAGGGCTTCGGGTGGAGCGGACGGCGTTCGAGCTGGCGTTCTTCACCCGGCCGGGAGCGATTGCCCGGTCGGAGGCCGTAGCGGACAGCATTTCAGCAGGGGAACGGGAATGATCCTTCTGGAGAACCTGACCAAACGATACGGAGACTTCACGGCCGTCGCCGGTATCGACCTGGAGATCGAGGCGGCGGAGATATTCGGACTCGTGGGACCCAACGGAGCCGGGAAAACGACGACCCTGCGGATGATCGCCGGTATCCTGAATCCGGATGAGGGGCGTGTTGTCGTGGGCGGACACGACAACGTTGTCGAGCCCATCGAAGCCCGGAGCATCCTGGGATTCGTGCCGGACCGGCCGTTCGTGTATGAGAAGCTCACGGGTGCGGAGTTACTGCGTTTCTCGGCTGGACTTTACGGACTCTGCGGTCCGGCGATCGAGACGCGAATCGAGGAACTGCTCGACCTCTGGGACCTGGCTCCATGGAAGGACCAACTGGTCGAGTCCTACTCTCACGGCATGCGACAGAAGCTGATCATCTCCTCGGCCCTCGTGCACCAGCCGAAAGTGCTCGTCGTGGACGAACCGATGGTTGGCCTGGATCCTCGGTCCGCGTGGTTGTTGAAGGACGTGCTGCGGACATTCGCAGACAACGGCGGAACCGCCCTGGTGTCTACCCATACGCTGGAGCTCGCGGAGAGCCTGTGCGACCGATTGGCAGTGATCGACAGGGGAAAGGTGGTCGCATCGGGGTCCATGGCGGACCTGCGACGCGAGGCTCAATCGGAGTCGGCCGGGCTCGAAGAGATCTTCCTCAAGATCACTCGTGGGGCCACGGACACAGAGATCACCCGAGTCGTCGAGGGCTGACAGGTGTCCGTGGGGTTCGAGTACGTCCAGCTGTTGACGCCGAAGGTCCTGTCGGCGAGACGGCGCAGCGCCCCCGGCCGCGGCCGCTGGGGACGCTTCGCGATGATCCTCGGTATCGG
>CAXMRU010000213.1:0-2371 GCA_964195715.1 Akkermansiaceae bacterium
ACCTCGAAGAACTTCTTGAATTCGTGGAGCTCGGCCACGCGCTCCTCGAGCTCGTCGGCCATCCTGTTGAAAGTCTCCGCGAGAAGCCCGATCTCGTCCTCTCTCAGCACCTCCGCCCTGGCTTCCAGGTCTCCTTCACGAATCCGGTTCGCCGCCTCCGCGAGATTGTGAATCGGGCCGGCGAACCGGAAACCGAGCACGACGGCGACGAGGATGGCGATGCCGGCCAGGGACAGCGCGAGGGCGATCAGGGAATCCCGGAACTCGACGATCACGTCTCGCTTCTCGGCCGCGTCGAATTTGACCACGAGACCCCACTGCGTCTCGGGGATGAATCGGGTCGCAGCCCACACCGCCTCGCCCCGATAGTCGATGAGGCCCTCCGTGTATATGCCTTCCTGTGCCCTCAGGGCCAGGAGGGAGGGATCCTGCGGTCCGTCCAGTAGGATGGCTCCGGGTTGCTCAAGGTCGTCCTCTTCATGCCGGACCGGGTGGAGAGTGCGCGCGCCCGCCGGGGCCCGTTCGACAAGCAACACCTCCCCGGTCTCGCCCAGTCCCGTGTAGTCTTGCGTCAGCTCCACGAGTCTGCCGCCATTCAGGAGGACGAAGAGCGTCCCGAGGCGCTCGCCCTCCAGACTCAGAGACCTCGAGTAGGCGACCCGGGGGAAACCGCTCGGTGTGATCGACACGCCCCGAAAAGCGATCTCGTTCGCCGTCCCGGGAGAGGACCGCGTCGACATCCCGGCGAGCACGGAATCCGCCTCACCGACCCCGTCCGCGACGAGACGGCCCTCGACATCGTACACGGCGAGCCCGGCCACGCTACTGGTCGAAGACCCCGCGTCCCGCAGAATCTGTCGAATGCGCCGGGCGGCCTCGGGATCGCCGGTCTGGATGTGGTCCCGGAGGCTCATGCGGAGCTGGGTTCGGCTGGCGATCAGCTGAACGTGCTCCCGCCACCCCTCGATGATGCTCTCGACCGCTTCGGCTTCGGATTCGGCCAGGCTCTCGAGCTGCGCACGCGTGCCATCGTCGACCATGCCACGGGCCTCGGCGTACATGAAGGCGCCGAACGCCGTCATGCTTCCCAGGGCAACCGCGACGAGCGCGAAGACGAGCTTGGTTCGAATGTCCACGTTTCGAGGATAGGCGATCCGGGGGCGTTCGGCCACCGGATTCGGCAGATGGCGAGCACGACAGGCGGTTTGCTGTGCGCGCCACGCCCGGTCAGAGGCGCTCGAACCTAGCGGATCGCGACTCCCGATATGTGGGGCTGGAACGGCGTGCGCCGCGGTCCGTCGAAACGCTCGAGGTGGAGTTGGCCGAAGCCCGCGTTCTCTATCGTGGAGGCCGTATCCCGGCTCAGGTGGCAGCCCTCGCCGAGCCAGTGCCACGGGCGGTGGATCGCGTCCTGTACCTTGCGGAGACGGGATCCGGGCGCAGCGGCCACATGCTCCAGGAAGGCGAACCGCCCGCCAGGCTTCAGCACGCGCTGGACCTCGGACACAACCTGCTCCGGATCGTGCACCGTGCACAGGACAAGCGTGGAAACGACCAGATCGGCGCTGTCGGATTCCACCTCCATCCCCTCGGCGCCCGCGTGCCGGAGATCGATCTCGACGCCGTACTTGTGCGCCTGCGCATACATGCGCTTCAGCATCATCGGGTTCGGCTCGACGGCGACCACGCGTGTGCCGCGAGGATAGTAGCGGAAGTTCGCCCCCGAGCCCGGCCCGAGCTCGACGATCACGGGAGGCAGGTCGCCGAAGATGCCTAGCTTCCGCCTGCCATACTCGCGGTGCATCGGCTCGTCGGCGGCGGCGAGGAACCACGAGTTCAGGCGGCCGCGGATCGGGTGGCGTTTGTGGCCGCTCATGGGAGGATTATGGGCTGGCAACGGCCAGGGGGCGAGGCCTCCTAGCGGAAACCGTGCCTTTCCGCCGCAGGGCCGTCATCCTGCCGGGGGGACTCCACCGGATCGCGGCGCCGGTGGCGATCCCCGGCTCAGGTGCCGAGATTCCTTTATGCCACGCAAGAAGAAGCGAATGAAGACCAGGGAGAAGCCTGCCTCCCCACCCGAGCTCACGGGCATCGCTCGCCTCCTTGTGGAGTCACCCGTGGAGACGCTGGATCTTCACGGGATGAACGCAGGACAGGCCGAGACCCGAGTTCAGTTCTTTTTCCAGCGCCACGCCGCGACGTCGCCGGGACGGGTGGTCCACGTCATCACCGGTAAGGGGACCCGGTCGGAGGGGGCGCCAGTCCTGCCCGACCTGGTACGCGAGATGCTCCAGCACGACCTGAGCCGGATGGTGTCGGAGTGGGCGGGGCTCCACGGCGGGGGCGGGTTCGCCGCGCGGATCGCGGGGGA
>CAXMRU010000214.1:0-4155 GCA_964195715.1 Akkermansiaceae bacterium
TTCCGGTTCCACCGCTCCGGATCGCTTGACGCTTCCCCCAGGTCGTCGGTTCCAGCCAACATCGGTCTGCCGAGCCCCGCGAGATACTCCTCATACATGCCTACTGGATCCCGTCGCCCCCACGCGGCGAAGAGGGCCGGATCGAGCATTTCCCGGGCCTCGTGCTCGTCGTGCGTAGCATGTCCACCCATTCGGAAGGTCTCCGCAACGATCATCACCGGACCTCGCCCGGCCCGACAAGCAGCGACCGACCCCACCGCAGCGGCGTACACGTCGAGCACGTTGTTTCCGTCTACCGAGTGCATCGCCATGCCATAAGCGCTTCCCCACCCCGAAAAATCGGGAGCCCTGTGGTGCTGGTGCAGACGGGTGCCCAGGGCGACCTGGTTGTTCTGAATGATGAAGACCACGGGAAGGCAGCTGACGGCCGCAAAATTCAGGGCCTCGTGTACCTCACCTGTCTTTGTCGAGCCGTCCCCGATCCAGGTCATGGCCACACGATCCTCGGCCCGACGAACGAAAGACAGCGCATATCCGTTCACCACCGCGGATACGGACCCGACCATGCTCACAGGTGCTATGACTCCGCGCGCCGGATCACCGACGTGAAGATCTCGGCCGCGAGTCGGACCGTCTGCCGTGCCCAGATAGGCCCGCAGAAGATCCGCCATCGGGATCCCCATTTCATGGCACGCCCCGGCATTGCGGATCATCGGGGCCACGACGTCCCCACCGGCGTGACGCCTGAGTGCGTGCACGGCACCCACGGTGACAGCCTCCTCACCGGTGCCAAGCCATGCTTTCGATATGACGCCCCGCTTCACCCACCGCTTGAGTGCGATGTCATGTAGACGGAACCTGACGAGACCGCGGTACAGGGCCAGCAACGACTCGTCGTCCACCTCGCGCACGATTCGGGCACGCTCGGGCACGCGGTCGATCACGGCTCGGAACGTGTCGATCAACCGTGGGTCGGCCTGCCACTCCACGTACTCGGGCGGATCGTAGGCCGGATAGCGCTTCACTTGCCAGGGACTCCCGGAGTCGATGTGAACGATGTCGGGCCATGGCGGCCCGGTCGTACTCCCGGCGTTACCACGGGACGCCGATATGGCGTATAATGCTACCGGACCGGGAAGGACGGAAGCCGGCGTTGGACGATTTCGACCGGGTGGCGGCCGTCAGGCGGTGTCCCCGAGACCGAGTTTCACAATTCTGATCGAGTATGCCAGATAATCAGTCTTTGCGTTCGGACTCCGGATTCCGAGTGCCTCCAGGAGCCATTCGAGTAGGAGTCACGGTCTTCGTCGTGGCCAGCCTCCTCGGCTTCGGCGCCCTGTTTCTGATCACGCGGGATCTTCAGGGGAGCATCTCCGGTTTCGGCCACTTCGATCTCCGGTGGGCACTCCCGGCGCTCATCCTCGCCTCGATGGACTGGTTCGGGAGCGGCCTTCGGATCTGGTTGCTGACGCGTCCGCTGGGCATTCGCCTGTCCTACCTTCGGTGCGCACAGATAGGGGGAGTCTCGGCGGCCCTCGCCTATCTCACCCCCTCAGGGACCGGTGGTGGGCCAGCTCTGCTGTATGGTCTGGTCCGTAGCGGCGTGTCCCTCGGCCGGACGGTAGCCACGAACTTCGCCAGCGTTATCGTCAACCTGACATTCCTTTCGCTGGCGGGCTTCGCCGCCTGGTTCTTCGGAGCCTCGAGCGGAATCGAGGACGTTCACCTGCCGGTAGCGAACATCTCGGCGGCAACTCTGTTCGAGTGGTCGGCTCTGGGCTTCGCGGGAGTCGGAGTGGTGGTGCTCCTGCTCGCGGCGGCGCCGAGGCTTCCCCGGCTCATCATCCTGAGGCTTTTCGGCCGCACGCCCCGCGTCCGCAAGGTCCTTCGAGTCCTGCAGGAGCTGCACGGAAGTCTGATCATCTATGCCCGCAAGGGAAAGCTGGCGCTGCTCCTGGCAGTTCTCTCCAACGTCCTCCAATTCGGCGCCCGGTTCGTGCTGGGGTGGGTCGTTCTTCGCGGTTTCGGAGTGGATGCCGCTTTCTGGGACGTCGTAACGCTACACATTCTCCTGCAGTTCCTGTTGTACTTCATGCCGACGCCGAGTGGAAGCGGCATCGGTGAGATGCTGGCTCCGGCCCTGATGAGTCCCTTCCTCGACGACAACCTCCTGGTCGCGTACACGGCAGTATGGCGCTTCTTCCTGAACTACCTCACCATTCTCGTCGGCGGCACGCTTCTCGTGCGGTGGATCGGGGCAGACGCCGCCGGAGTATCAACTAAGGAAGCACCTGCGGGCATGACGCCGGGCAGATCCACCGACACGTCGACCGAACAGACGGGAGACACCGAGTGAAGCAGTGCAGGAATTGCGAGGCGATCATTCCGGATGACGCGCGGCTGTGCCCGCACTGTCGCGAAGGACAACGGCACGGAGATCGCTTCCCGCAACTGTTCCTGGTAGGTGTCAGCGTCGCCGCGGCGGCGGCCGTACTCGTCGAGAGCTGCCCCGGCCTCTCCCTGGGCTAAGGTTCTGGCGCAATCCCGGGAGCCCGCGCATCTTTCTCGAATCCGTGCCGCGCGGCAGAGACGCGGACAGACCCGCTAGCCTGAGCGATGGACCATGAATCTCGATCGTCTTGTTGTCGCAACCGTCGCCCTGACTCTGGCAACCACCGCGTGCGCTGGCCACGCCTACCTCCCCGGTGACCCCGGGGGCGCCAAGTCCGACATCAGCGGACCCGACGTGCGGGCAGCGTGGGTAGCCGCGCACCCCGATACCAACCCCGAGATCGCGGAAGCTGTCGGTGAAGGTGTGTTCATCTCTGGAATGACGCTGGAACACAGGGACGTCATCACCAATCCGAAGAGAAAAGGCGCGACCGGCAATGGCTTCTGGCGGTCGCGAACGACGGGGAACGAGACGAGATACCAGTGGTTCGTTTCGAGCCAGCGCGAGCCTTTCCAGGACGGACGGGATCGCCCGGTATGCGAGCTGGTCTTCGTCGGAGACTCGCTGGTCGACGTCCGTTACTGCAGCCCCGGCGCATCCGAAGGGGCTGACTCCTCCTGAGCGGAAGCCCTTCGGCTGTGCAAAGCGCAGCCGCTCGCCCCGCCCTCCCCTCCCCCCCTTGCGTGCCATACCCCCCTCTTAGCGATATTGAACCTGTGGCATCCGTGCAACAGGCAATGTCTGCGGCTACACGGGTGCATGAAGTCGCCCTGATGCTTCGGTCAGGCCGGCTATAGACGCGTTCCGCGTCGCCGGACGGAGGGGGCGCCCCCCCCCAGCCTCGCGGTAAGGATGGACAATACGTGACAAGGACGCCACATTCTCGCTCTCTCTGCGTCGCGTTCGAGACTGGCACGTCGGCCCCCGTCACGCAGTGCAGTTTGCAAGCACGACGCACAGAACGAGAGTGTGACACTCCTGGCACCCCAAACACCAACAGCGACATAATGCAATACGGTACAGCCACTTACCACCGCTCGGGCCCACGAAGATCATCCCGGTATGACCCTTGCCGTTTACGGAGCGGAAATATGACAGATCGCCCGCGCAGCGGTGGCGGGCGGATGGCGTGGCACGATTCGTTCATCGGAACGGAGCCGCGCTGATTCCGCGGGGAGCTTCGGTGAACGAATGCCGAGTTCTTCAACGAAGTATCGTCAAATCTTAACGAAGTCTGACCGCGCGCGGGATAATGTCCGCGCATACTATCAACGGCACTGCTGCCGGGAGGAACAACCATGTTTGCACCCTTCAAAGCCCTGTGGGCGGACGAGTCCGGTCAGGACCTCGTCGAGTACGCTCTGCTCGTGGCGCTGATCGCGATTATCGTGATCGCCGCCCTGGCAGTCCTGGGCCCGATCATCGCGACGGTGTTCAACAACATCAGCAGCAATCTTGGAGCCGTCTAGCTAAGTCGAAGACTGCGCGCGGATGGGTGAGCTGACAGCCCACCCATCCGCGCCACCACAAGAACAGACAATCAGAACCGGGGGACCACCCGTGGATCTCAGCGCAGTCGGATTGGTCCTGACGGTCGCATTCGGTGCGACTTTCGATATCGGGACCCGTAGAATACCCAACTTCATCACGGTAGGCGGCCTGGCCGTCGCCCTGGTGTTGCGCCTGTCCATCGGTGGCGTCGA
>CAXMRU010000215.1:0-11224 GCA_964195715.1 Akkermansiaceae bacterium
GCCGAGGGGGACATCGTCGGCGAGGCCACGAAAGCAGCGGTCCAGGCCGCGCAGGCGGCCGCAGTCGCTGCGACGACAGCCGCTACGAGTGCTGCGGTGATTGCCGGCGGAAGCTGAGGCGGGCGGCGCCGGCAGAGGAACGCGCGGCGCTCGCGGAAGGCCCGCTCCTACTCCGCTCGTAGCGCGATCGCCGGGTCTACGGCCGCAGCCCTCCGCGCCGGTATCCAGCTGGCGAAGATCGAGACCACGAACAGCAGGGCGAGCACGACACCGAAAGTCGGCGGATCGGTCGGCGAGACCTCGAATAGCAGTGCTTCCATGAGACGTGTGAGTCCGAGGGCGGCCGCGAAGCCGACGCCCAGCCCAATTCCTGCAACGGTCGCGCCCTGCTTGACGACCATGCCCCGCACCCGGCCCGCCGGAGCCCCGAGCGCCATGCGAACACCTATCTCCTGGCGTCGCTGTGTGACGCCGTAACTGATCACACCGTATAGGCCAACGGCGCCGAGGAGCAGGGCGACGCCAGCGGCGATCCCCAGCATCAACATCGTGAACCCGGCGCGCGACGTAGCGTCGCGCAGCACTCGCTCCATTGTCTCGATTCCCGTGATCGGCACGTTAGGGTCGAGCGACCACACGGCGTCTCGGATCGCCGGGGCCAGGGACGTCGGCGCGGCCGTTGTCCTGGCGATGAGGCTCATCGAGGTCTGGTAGTTGTCGCCCGGTCCCGACATCGCGTAGTAGATGATCGGACGGATCTCCATGTCGAGACCAAGGCTGCGCACGTCGTCCACGACGCCCACCACGGGGAGCCATGCGAAGTTCTCGTTCTCCTCCATGTCCTGTGCGATGCCGCGCCACACCCGCTTCCCGATCGCGCTCTCGCCGGGCCAGTAATGCCGCGCGAACGCGCGGTTTACAACGACGGCGCCCGTGCTCGCGGTGATGTCCGAGCGCTCGATCAGGCGTCCTTCCAACAGCCGGATGCTCATCGTCTCGAAGTAGTCATGTCCCACGACGATTGAGAGCGCGACGTGCGGCATCGAGCCCGGCTCGACGGGTCGGTCCTCGATCAGCACCCCGCTGTGGCTCTCGCCCTGCGGTCGGAGCGGCAGCTTACTGACGGCACTCGCGCGTTCGACGCCCGGGATCTCGCTCACGCGATCGATGAGCTGCCGGTAGAAGGCGACCGACTTCTCCTGGTCGTCGTAGGGCGTATCCGGCAGCGACACGCGCAGTGTGAGCGCGTTCTCCGCCTCGAACCCTGGATCCACGTTCTTCAGATGCCAGAAGCTCTTCACCAGCAGTCCCGATCCCACCATCAAAAGGAATGCGAGTGCCACCTGCCCGAACACGAGGATCGTGCGGGCGCGTACGCGGCGGCGGCCGGATGTCGTCCCCCGGAAGCCTTCCTTCAAAGCCCCGGCGATGTCGGGTCGAGTATGCCGGAGCAGCGGCGCGAGGCCGAACAGGATTCCGGCCGCCACCGAGACGCCGAGAGTGAACAGCAGGACGAGGCCGTCGATCCGGATCGCGTCGAGACGAGGAATGCTCTCCGGTCCGAGGGCCACCAGCAGCTTGATTCCGCCGAATGCCAGGAGCAGTCCGAGCGTGCCGCCCGCGAGCGCCAGGACGGTGCTCTCACGGAGAAAGTCTCGTGCGAGGGTGCCGCGCTCCGCTCCGAGGGCACTCCGAATCGCGATCTCCTTGTGACGTCCCTCCGCCCTCACCAGGAACAGGTTGGCCACGTTGGCGCACGCGATGAGCAGCACCACGCCCACCGTGCCGAGCAGGATCCACAGGGCCCGGTTCACGTCGTCCGTGACGTCGCTGATCAGGGTTACGACGCGGGCGTCCCAGCCCGACTGCTCCATCATCTCATGCGTGATGAGATCCCCCGGGTAGCGTTCCGGAAGCTGCAGTGTCAGGCGATGGATGTCTTCGTACACCGCCTCGACGGTGACGCCTTCCTTGAGACGCCCTATCCCGGCGTAGCTGTAGTTTCCGGTGGTGAGCTCCTCCGGATCGATGACCATCGGCAACCAGATCTCGACGTCGGAATTGTAGGGAAGGTCGAATCCGGCCGGCATCACGCCGATCACGCGGCGGTTCTCGCCGTCGATCGTTACGCCGCGGCCGAGGATGCCTTGATCCCCGCCGTACTTGCGCTGCCACAGACCGTGGCTGAGGATTGCCACGGATTCTCCGTCTGGCAGCATCTCTTCTTCGGTGAATCCGCGGCCGAGCGCGGGAGGGGTTCGGAGCACGTCGAACAGCGTCCGCGTCACACCAGCTGCCGACAGCTGCTCAGGTTCTCCGGTGCCCGTCAGGTTCACCGTGCCGTCCCAGAACATCGTCAGGCCTTCGAGGGTTGTGGACTCGTCCCGGTACAGCACGTAGGTGCCAGTGGCCTGCGGGATTACGGGGAATCCTGCGATGGGGGCCGTGTGACCCACGACCACCAGGCGATCGGACTCGGGGTAGGGAAGCGGCCCGAGCAGGACCCCGCTGACGACACTGAAGATCGCCGAGTTGGCGCCGATCGCCACTGCCAGAGTCAACACCGTGATGACGGTGAAGAGCGGGCTCCGCGCCAGAGACCTCGCAGTGCGTCGGACCTCTCGAATGATGCCGGACATTCCCGTTCTCTTCTTCGTCCTTTCAGGATACCGATCAAGCCTCGTATTCCAGGCTGCCGCATCGTCGTCGCTCGAGATCGCGGATTCGGTACGACAGACCCTACGCTGCGAACTGCGATCGGGTTTCGACAGATTCTGTGACGGTTGCGTGCCTCCCCCCGGATCACTCGCCTCTACAAGAAGTGGGAAAGTGGGAATTCATGTAGAGGGTCGCCGCACCCCCACCGGCGCCTTCCCTCGGACACGCCGATTGCCGATCTTGGGCGCCATGTCCGAGGCCCCGGGGTACCAACGTCTGTTCGCCGAGCTCAAGCGGCGCAAGGTTTTCAAGGTCGCCGCCGTGTACGGCGCTGTGTCTTTCGGCGTTCTGCAGGTGGCGGACATCCTCGTGCCCGCTATGAATCTGCCCGACTCCGTGGTCCGCGGTATCGCGCTCGTGTGCATCCTGGGGTTCCCGATCGTCCTCGTCCTGGCGTGGGCATTCGAGACGACGCCGGAGGGGATGAAGCGCACCGAGGACGCGGCTCCCGGCGAGATCGCGCAACTGGTCCAGGCACCGCGCGGCCGGCGCTGGCCGTCGGGGATCCTGGCGTTGGCCGGAACGCTGATGCTCGTCCTTGGAGGATGGCTCGCGTTGTCGAGCCGCGACGCGAGCGACACGTCGGCCGCAGCTCCGCCCGCTTCTCCGACCTCGTTGTCCGAATCGGCAGCAGAGAGTCAAGACTATCGCACGTCCATTGCCGTGCTTCCATTCCGCAACACGAGCGACGATCCCGAGACGCAACCGTTCACGGACGGGATCCACGACGACCTCCTCACGCAGCTCTCGAAGATCCGGTCGCTGAAGGTGATCTCGCGCACATCAGTCGAGGAATACCGGAACGCTGCCAAGAGCATCCCCGAAATCGGCCAAGAGTTGGGCGTTGACAATATCCTCGAGGGCGGCGTCCAGAGCGCGGGCGGAGCCTTCCGCATCAACGTGCAGCTGATCGATGCCGAGTCTGAGGGCCACCTGTGGGCCGAGCAGTACGAGGGTGAGCTGACGGTGGCGAACATCTTCCAGGTGCAGAGCGAGATCGCGGACGCGATCACCGAGGCGCTCCGGGCTCAGCTCACCGAGGCCGAACGGGCAGCCATAGCACGGACGCCCACGGATGACTTCGATGCCTACCAGGACTATCTGCAGGCCCTGACGTATTTCCATGAGAGCTACACCGAATCCAACTTCCGCTCGGCGGATCAGATCGTGTCGCGGGTGATCGAACTGGATCCCGAATTCGCCGAGGCGTACGCGCTCAAGGGCGCGACGGGCTCCATGCTCTACTGGTTTTTCTACGACCGCTCAGATTCGATAGTCGCGGCCTCACGCGCATTGATCGAACGCTCACTGGAGAAGGCGCCGGACCTGCCGGAGGGACACGCGGCCCTCGGTCACTGGTACTACCGCACCCAGCTGGACTACGACCAGGCTCTGCGGGAGCTGGAGATCGCCCGCGCGGCCAGGCCAAGTGACGCCGGATTCGAAACGACCATCGCCTCGGTGCGGCGCCGCGCCGGGGACATGGAAGGAGCGATCGAACACTTCGAACGGGGCGCCGAGCTGGATCCCCGGTCGGCGATGGCGCCGTACAGTGTCGGTGAGACCCTGGCTCTGCTGCGTCGGTATGAGGAAGCGGAAGACTGGTTCCGGCGGGCCATCGACATCCGTCCGGACTTCGCTCTGCCATACGCGTACATGAGCATGATGCGCCTCAGAGCCGAGGGTGATACGGCCGGCGCGCGGCTGTGGTTGCAGCGGATGGAAGACCGAGGCATCGCCGCGGACCAGGATGACTTCACCCTGACAGATCTCGATCTGATCGTCCTGCTGCCGGGGGCGGAGGACGTGGCCGTGAGAGAGGGCTCGGCACTCGAGAGAATTCGCCGGTTTGGGCGTCGTCCCCTGGCCAACCAGTTCCGGTACTCTCCCATGAGCCTGCTCTCGGGCTTCGCGCGGCAGAGGTCAGGAGACGAGGTCGGAGCCGCGGCTGCCTTCGACTCCGCTCGGGTGGAGCTGGAGGCCCTTTTAGCGTCGAGTCCGGAGGAGTCCCGGTACCGCAGTTCCCTCGGCCTGGCGCTTGCCGGGCTCGGACGCTCGGAGGATGCGATTCGGGAAGGCAGGGAAGGGCTGCGCCTGATGCCGCCTGAGAAGGAGGCGTGGCGCGGCGGATATCGAGTGATCGATCTCGCCCGCATCTATTCGATGACCGGCCGCGCGGACGAGGCAATGGACGAGCTCGAATACGTCATGTCGATCCCGGCCGATCTCTCAGCTTGGGAACTGCGACTGGACCCGATGTGGGATCCGCTGCGCGGCGATCCCCGATTCGAGGCGCTGATCGCCAGCGACTGAGCCGGGCCCCCCAACGTCCTAACGCGCGGCAGTCAGGTGGCCGGCCCCGGGTTCGTCCTCGACTCCCGCGCGGTTCCGCAGAAGGCGCCAGTGCTCGTTCGCCATCTCGTGTTTTCGCAGGAGATTACCAGGTAGGATGTCCCGGGCCAGTTCGGCGCGCGTGCCCTCAGTAATGGCCCCCGTCGTGATGATCTCGCGCCCTGCCGCACGTATGGTCTCAAAGTACTCATCGAACAGTCCGCGGAGTGCTTTCAGGCGGAGCGGCTCGGCGAACGGCCGGAGAATCTCGCCCGAGATCTCCATCCCATGCATGCAGGCGATGTGGCGAAACGTGTACACCAGGGCGTCGAAATTGTGAAACCCCGGAAAGCCGCACGGCGAGACAATGACCATTCTGCCGGGCTCCGGCCCGCGCGCGGGATGTCCCGATCCGCCTTCTATGTGGGCACTGGGCACGAGCCACGGTTCGTAACGGGGAAGCAGGCGGTCGAGGAAGGTCTTCATCAGGCCGGTCATCGTTCCGTGATACACGGGAGTCCCGATCACCACGAGATCGGCTGCAGCCCAGGCTTCGATCCCTCGATCCATGCCGTCGCGGTGAATGCAGCGGCCCGGCGTCTGCACCCAGCAGGAATAGCAGCCGATGCACGGCTCGAGGTTGAGCTCACGGACCTGGATCAGCCTGGTCTCAGCCCCGGATTCCCTCATCCCGGCGAGCAGCTGCTGCAGTAACATCGAGGTAACCCCTGCCCCGGCGCGTGGGGAGCCGTTGAGGGCCAGGACCCGGGGGGAGGGCATCAGGAACTCGCGACGGCCGTGACGAGCGCGGTTATCGCGATGAAGATCCCGGCTAGGGCCGCCACGCGGCTCTGCCTGCGCCAGCCGTCCATGTTCTCAATCCGCAGTCGTGAGGCGATGCGGGGAAGACGAATCGTCGCCGCTATAGCCGGGATCAGGAGCAGAAAGCGACCGAATCCGAGTCGGCCGGCGGCTACCGGCCACTGAAGGGCGGCCACGGAAAGGGAGCCCATGACCACGAACACGGCTCCCCACATGAACGTGAGCATCCGATTTACGTGCAGAAAAGTGCTGTTTGCCGCGAGCGCTTCTGCGTGATCCCACCGCGAGTATTCGGCCGTCAAAGGATTCGGGGCGTGCAGCAGGGACGAGAGCCAGATGACTCCGAGGGCGAGGCTGTCGGCCGCGCCCCCCCAGCTGGCCAGAGCCGTCCGTCCGGTCAGGGTGAGGGAGGCCGCCGCGCCCAGCCCGAGGAAGAGCGCCGATCCGATTTCGAACCAGGTCGACCGATCGTACACGGCGTGATAGGCTGCCAGGGCCGCGGCAAGCGGGAACGCGACCCGAAGGCTGGCAGAGGTATCGAGGCCAAGCAGTGGCCCGAACCACAGGAATAGCCATGGAACGAACGCCACGGTAAGCCAGCGCGACCCCTTGAGCCCGATCGGTCCGGGGCGGCGGCGCTTCTCCGGCGCCACGGTGGCCTCCTCCGGAGCACGGCCGAAGAGTTGGTCCATCCGCATCAGCAGGGATGCATCGCCCTTGACCTCGTACTGGCTTTCGAGCAGGGCCTCACGACCCGAGACCTCTCCCGAGCTGATGCGCGTCCAAACCTCGGAGCGAGTGACAACCGTCAGCGTGGGCTCTGCGGAAGGGCCGACGCCGAACAGACAGTCGCCGTCGGATATGTCCAGGTGGTAAACACCGGGTTCAGCGCCCGACACGTCGAATTGGATGCTGGCCGACAGATCCCCGGCCGCGACCGGGTCGAACACCAGGGCCATTCCCTCGATCGTCTGCCTCATCGTCTTCATTCCAGCTCCTTTACCGTCTCTATAGCTCCCTCCAACCAATCCACGTACATGCGCTCGTTCCTCTCACCGAGGTCGCGCACGAGCTCCCAGAAGACGGCGGCGCGCTCCAGGCGTGGCTCCTTTGTCGCCACAGTGGCGATCATGGCCCGTGTCTCGTCATGCGCGGTGAGCTGTTCTCGATGGAGCTCCAGCTGGGCGTGAAGCTGGGCCAGTGCTTCGTCCCGCTCCAGATAGCCCGCAAAGAACAGCTTGAGCAGTCCGGAGTGTCGGCCACGTGGCAGCTCGGCAAGGGGCTGTGCGAGCCACTCCAACATTTCCTGTCGTCCGGTCTCGCTCATGTGGTAGACGACGCGGTCCGGCCTCGCCTCCTGCGGCTCGAAGGCACTGGTGATCCAACCCTCGTCCTCCATCTTCTTGAGCGTGGGATAGATCTGGTTCAGCCCGGCGTACCAGAAATTCTGTGTCGATCGATCGAGCTGCTTCTTCAGGTCGTAGCCGGTCATCGGGCCCAGGTTGAGGAAGCCGAGCAGGGCATAGCGCAGGGACATGTGTTCCTCGTGTTATATATCAATGATGATGTATCATTAATGATATAATACACGATCACGAGGTCGCGTCAAGGGACCGGATCTGACCGACCGTCGCTCACGAACCCTCTCGCTCCTATGTTTCCTGTGAAATAGGTGATCTCACACGACCCTGAGCCCAGGAGCCATGTCCGAGCTCATCGAACGTCTCCGATCCGGTCTCGCGGGCCAGTACGACGTCGAGCGTGAGCTCGGGCACGGCGGCATGTCCACTGTGTTTCTTGCGTGCGATGTCAAGCATGACCGGTCCGTTGCCCTCAAGGTGCTGCGCCCCGATCTGGCTTCGGCGGTGGGGTCCGACCGTTTCCTGCGCGAGATCAAGCTCACGGCGTCGCTGAACCACCCGCACATCCTGCCGCTTCTCGATTCCGGCACGATCGACGGGCTCGTCTACTACGTGATGCCCTTCGTGACCGGCGGGTCGCTGCGCGATCGCGTCGAACGTGACGCGCCGCTGGTTCCGGACGAAGCGCTGCGGCTGGCGCGCCAGGTCGCGTCGGCGCTCGACTACGCGCACCGGGCCGGCGTCGTGCACAGGGACATCAAGCCGGAGAACATTTTGTTTTCCGACGGGCTCGCCGTGGTGGCCGACTTCGGGGTCGCACGCGCAGTGAGTTCGGTCGATCGGCAGACCCTTACGCGAAGCGGTTTCCCGGTGGGCACCCTCGGCTACATGAGCCCGGAGCAGGCGGCCGGTCGCACGGACCTCGACGAGCGAACTGACGTGTTCAGCCTCGCGTGTGTCGTGTACGAGATGCTGGTTGGCGAGACGCCTGCCGGATGGCCGAGTCTCGAAGACTCTCGCCTCGGACGGTTCTTCGAGGCGCCGGCAGACCACCGGTCGCACCTGGATCGGCTTCCCGGGCGCGTAGAGCAGTGTCTCACGCGTGCGTTGGCGCTTCGGGCCGCCGATCGATTTCAGTCACCGGGAGGGTTCGTCGAAGCGCTGGCCGCTGCCGCCGAGGGAATAGATCCGGTCCCCGAAGAGGAAATGCGCGCGATCCTTGCCCGCGCCTCCGAGCTCGAAGCCGAGCGAGTGGTGGGCTTCGAGTCCGCCTCCCGAGCCCTCACTATGGGATCGGTAGAGCAGGTGGCAGCCGAAGTGGGTATACCACCGGCTCGCGTGCGTGAGGCGGCCGCCGAGGTCCGGGGCGCTTCGGATTCGGGGAGCGAGGCGGCGCGCCCAGCCGCCAGGGAACCGGCACTGGCACATCTGTGGCGGCGCAATCCGACCTTTCCCGGGGCGCCCGACGTCTCATTCGCGAAGGATCGCCTCACGGCGGAGCGCACGGTCGAGGGCGAGATCGCTGAGACCGCGTATCCCGAGGTCGTGGACGCCATTCAGGAGGAACTCGGAATCGTAGGCCACGTCTCGACCATTGGTCATGTCATTACCTGGAGTCCCGCCAGTCAGGGGACCGAGAGTCGGAAGATCGTCATCACGTTGCGTCCGCGTGCGGGTGTCACGGATCTGCATGTCGAAGAGAAAATCGAAATGGCCGGTTGGAGACTCTTCGCACCTAGCTGGGGGGCTGCCGCCGGCGCGATCTTCGGGTTCGCCATCGCGGCCGCGCTGGGTCTCCAGGAGGAAGCGATCCTCGTGACGGCGCTGCCGGGAGGGATTTTTGGTGCTCTAGCGACCGTCCGTGGGATGATCAACACGAAAGCTCAGACTGCCAGGCCGCAGCTGCAGCGGGTCCTGGACCGGCTCAGCGAGGTGGTACAGCGGGAGGAGGCGCCGAATGTGGATCCGGCGCCGCTCCACGAGCGCTGAGAGCGACCGCTAGCCGACCATCAGCTGCCGACCGCCTCGGCCGCTTGCTCCGGCTTCGGCGTGGCTGCTTCGGCCGGCCACGTGTCGTTGCTCCGGTCGACGTCCGGCAGGACCTGGTCCGGATCCAGCGTCACGCTCGTCACCTCGGGCGCGTCTTCCAGCGGCAGGGTGTAGGAGTCGCTCCGCACCCAGATCTCGACCGGGAAGTCCCGGCGGACCGAAGAGCCGTCGGTGAAGCCGATCTCAATCGTGGTCGGCATGACCAGGCCCTCGCGGTTCGAGAGATGGATGCTGGTGATCCCCTCTTCCACCGTCACCGAGTCTACGGCCTGGTCCAGCTTGTCCGTTCCGTAGAACCAGCCGCGCCAGAACCAGCCGAGGTTGGAGCCCGATACGTCTTCCATCGTGCGGAAGAAGTCGGCCGGTTGCGGGTGCTTGTACGACCAACGATCGATGTACGCGTCGAACGCGGCATCGAAGCGCTCCGGCCCGAGGACGACCTCCCGCAGGAGCACGAGGCCGTAGCCCGGCTTGCTGTACGCCAGGTAGCCGAGCGCCATTGGACGCTGGATGTCGGGCCGGGTCATGATCGGCTGGTCCGCCAGCGCAGACTCCGTGAACCTCGCCACCGACTCCGGACCGATCCGTCCCCGCTGGGCAGGTTCCGAATCGTAAAACGCCAGGCCCGAGTAGTGGTTGAGGAAGGTGTTGAAGCCCTCATCCATCCAGGCGTGGCGGCGCTCGTCGCTTCCGACGACCATGGGGAACCACGTGTGGCCGATCTCGTGATCGGTCACACCGAACAGGCCGCGCCCGCGCGCCCGCCAGTGGCAGAACACGATCATCGGGTACTCCATGCCGCCCACCATGCCGCCCACGTTGATCGCCACTGGATACGGATAGCGCGACCATGTATCGGAGTAGAAGGAGACCGTGTGGCGGACGAACTGCGTGGACATCTCCCACCCCGCATCGCCCTCTTCCGTGGGGCCGATCGACTCCTTCGGATAGACGGACATGATGAGCACGTCATTCCAGCTGGCGGCATCCCACACGAAGGCCCGCGAGGCGGCCCAAGCAAAGTCGCGCACGTCGTCGGCGTGGAAGCGCCACGTGAGCGTGCCATCACCGGTCGGCCTCGAGGCCTGGGTGCCCACCTCATCCGCGGCGACTATCATCACGGTCTCATCGCTGTCGCGCGCCTGCTCGATGCGGTCGCGCTGCGCATCCGTGAGCACGTCGGCCGAATTCTGGAGCTCCCCGGTGGCCACGACGATCATGTCCCGAGGCACCGTGAGCTCGACGTCGAACGAGCCGTACTCGAGGTAGAACTCGCCCGTGCCGAGGTAGGGCAGGGTGTTCCAGCCTGACACGTCATCGTAGACGGCCATGCGCGGATACCACTGCGCCAGCTCGTAGATCCACCCCTCCTCCGTCTCGAGGCGACCCATGCGTCCGCCCCCGGAGCTGAGGATCGGGAAGGTCCAGTCGATGGACAGCTCGAGCTGCCCGCCGTCGGCCGGCAGCGGCTCGGGCAGATCGACCCGCATGCGAGTGCCGTCCTCTGTATAGGCTGCGTCCCGGCTCGTGCCGTTCTGCGTGACCTCGACCCGCGTGAGAGTCAGGCCCTCACCCGTCGGTCGGCGCCTGCGGCTCGCGGCGTCCACCAGGGCCCCGCGACTTCCCGTGCGGAAGATGTTCTGGTCGAGCTGCACCCACACGAACCGGATCTCGTCGGGCGAGTTATTGGTGTAGGTGATGGTCTCCGATCCGGTGATCCTGTGCGCCTCCGCGTCCAGGCTCACCCGAATGTCGTAGTCGGCTGCTTGCTGCCAGTACCCGGGCCCCGGCCGTCCCGACGCGTCGCGCATGGCATTCGGTGTCGGCAAGTCAGGCGGAGTGAAAATGGCCTGATTCGTCTCGGGCACGTGCTCCGGCATCTGCATCTGCCGCTGGGCCGCTGCCGGGCTCGCGGTGAGAGCGCCGAGCGCGAGCCACAGGAG
>CAXMRU010000216.1:0-14844 GCA_964195715.1 Akkermansiaceae bacterium
TCGATACTTCTGGTAATCGGGATCCAGCGCCTCGTACAGTCCGATGGCCACGGCTTCCAGGTCGCGTCCCGCCAGTCCGCCGTAAGTCGGAAAGCCCTCTGTGAGGATCAGGAGGTCCCGTTCCTGGGCCGCCAGCTGGTCATCGTTCGTCGCCAGGAAGCCTCCGATGTTGGCCATCCCGTCCTTCTTGGCCGACATCGTGGCCCCGTCCGAGTACGAGAACATTTCCCGGGCGATCTCGATCAGCGCCGTGTCCGCAAATCCTTCCTCGCGCTGCTGGATGAAATACGCGTTCTCGGCGAACCGGCACGCGTCGATGTAGAAGGGGACCCCGTGGGCGCGGCACAGCTCGGAGGCGGCCCGGATGTTGGCCATCGACACGGGCTGCCCGCCACCCGAGTTGTTGGTCACGGTGATCATGGCTAGTGGAATGCGGCCCGGCGGGTCCTCAAGAAGTCGCTCCAGCGCTGCGAGGTCGATGTTGCCCTTGAACGGGCCCGGCGTCGCGAGGTCCACGCCCTCCGCACACGGAAGGTCCCGGGCTTCGGCGCCCGTGAACTCGATGTTCGCCCGCGTGGTGTCGAAGTGCGTGTTGTTGGGAACGACGTCCCCCGTCCGGCACACCGTGGCGAACAGGATTCGCTCGGCGGCGCGGCCCTGGTGTGTGGGAATCACGTTACGGAAGCCGAAAATGTCCTGTACCGCCGCCTTGAAGCGGAAGTAGCTATCGCTTCCCGCATAGGACTCGTCGCCCCGCATCGTGCCGGCCCACTGTTCGGCGCTCATGGCGCCCGTGCCGCTGTCGGTGAGCAGGTCGATCAGCACGTCACGGGCGTTCAGGAGGAACACGTTGTAGCCGGCGTCGCGGATGTGCTCTTCGCGCTCGTCGCGGCTCGTCATCCGGATCGGCTCGATGCTCTTGATCCGGAATGGCTCGATGACGGTGTGGATGGGCCTCGGACTACGCATGTCCCTCGAGCTCCAGTGTATCGGAGATGCTTCTCATCGCATCGATGACGAAGTCGATGTGCTCCGTCAGGTCCTCGCCGATTATCTCTGTGTATTCCCGGATCTCGTCACGATTCACGGCGGCGGCGAACGAGCGGTCCTTCAGCTTCTTCTTCACCGACTTGGCCCGCAGGTCCGAGATCCCGGTCGGTCTGACCAGTGAGCACGCAACCACGAACCCCGTCAGCTCGTCCACGGCGCGCATCGTCCTCGCCATCAGGGTCTCCGGCTCGACGCCCGTGTGCTCCGCGTGCGCCATGACGGCATGCAGGATCTCGTCCGGCCAGCCACGCTCCCGCAGGATCGCGACACCGGTGGATGGATGCTCCTCGGTGGGGCTCCGCTCGTCGTTCGGCCATCGTTCGTAATCGAAGTCGTGAATCAACCCCACGACGCCCCACAGTTCCTCGTCCTCCCCGTACTTCCGGGCGTAAGCTCGCATCGCAGCTTCCACCGCGTACATGTGCTTCCGGAGGTTCACGCTCTCCGTGTATTCCTGCATCAGTGCGAAGGCTTCCGCGCGGGTCGGCATGTCGGCCATGGCCTGCTCCTGTCTATCGCTACCACCTGGGGTCTATCAACAACCTGCTATTCGGATTCCGGCGCCGCGTGTGTCACTCGGACCGCGGCCCGTTTCCCATCGATGTCCGTCGGATCTTCGCCATTGTCCAGCAGAGCCGCTCGCGTGACGGTGCCCGATCCGAAGCGCTCGGCCAGCGCATCGACGGCTTCTGCGACTCGGGCGTCGACCCCGGTCCGCGGCTCGAAGAAGTCCACCTGTCCACTGTCCGCGCGGTCCAGGGTGGAGAGCGTCACGCCCACGAGCCTCACCTTGAGGCGCGGTCGGTCCGCGGAACGCAGCAGTTCGCGCGCCACCGGCCAGATCTTCTCGACGGTGTTGACCGGCTCCTGCAAGGTGCGCTGTCGGGTGACGGTCTGGAACCCCTCCCATCGCAGCTTCACCGTCACGGTACCGCCCGCGAGGTGCTTGCGACGCAGGGAGGCCGCGACCTGCTCCGTGAGGGCGAGGAGGGTCCGCTCCACGACCTTCCGATCGGCCACGTCTTCGCCGAACGTCGTCTCCTTTCCAAGCGACTTGCGGACGTGGTCTGGCTCGACCGGCCTGTCGTCAATTCCCCGGCTGAGCCGATGGAACCTCTCGCCCATGGATTCACCGAACGCGCGGACGAGGACGTCCCGCTCGAAGGCCGCGACGTCGCCGATCGTGACGCACCCCAGCCGGCGGAACCGTTCCAGCGCCTTCGGCCCGGCGCCCCACAGACGGCGAATCGGTAGCGGTGCCAGGAACTCGGCCTCCGTGCCCGCCGCCACGATCACGAGACCGTCCGGCTTGTCGAGGTCGCTCGCGATCTTGGCGACGAACTTCGAGGCGGCGCACCCGATCGAAGCGGTCAGCCCTTCCTCTTCCCGGATCGCGTTCTTGATCCGGACGGCGATCGCGGGCGCGTCTCCGTACAGACGGTGGCTGGCCTTCACGTCGAGGAACGCCTCGTCGATGCTGATCGGCTCGATCAGGTCCGTGAACCGCTCGAATATCGCGCGCACCCGGCGCGACACCTCGGCGTAGAGCCGCATGCGCGGCCGCAGGTACACGGCCGACGGGCAGCGACGCCAGGCCTCGGAGATCGGCATCGCGGATCCGATGCCGTAACGGCGGGCCGCGTAGTTGGCCGTCGCCACGACGCCCCGGCCCCGGCCCTCCTTCGGCTCCGAGCCCACCACCACCGGCTTGCCGCGTAGCGCAGGGTTCTCGCGTTCCTCTACCGCGGCGTAGAACGCGTCCATGTCTACGTGGAGGATGGCCCTCTTCCCCACCTCACCACCTCATTCATAGTAGGAGCCTGTCCGCGCAACGCGGCCGCACCCCATTACGCGGACCGACTCCTAGCCCTGGCCGACCGCCAGCCGCTCCTCCACCACACGCCGCAGGACCGCGGGGTAGTCGCTGATGAGGCCGTCGACGCCCATGTCGAGCAGCCGCCGCATCTCTGCGGGCCGGTTGACCGTCCACACGAAAACGCCCTTTCCCTGCTCGTGCACGCGGCGCACGAACCCCCGCGTCACTATCCGCACGGCTCCCTTTCGGACCGGAACCATGGCGGCCGCGAGATCGTCTGGGAGGCGGCGGCTGATCCCCAGCTTTCCCCACAGCACGAAGCCCAGGAGGTCCGTCTGGTAGGCGCAGCGCCACCGGGCAACGGATCCCGCTGGTCCCACCTCATCCGCGTTGAATCCACCCACGATGATCCGCTCGAGCTCGGGCCTGCCCGGCAGCCACTCGGCGAGCTTTCTTCCCGCTGTCGCGCTCTTCACCTCGAGGATTGCGGGCAGATCTCCGATCGCCTCCATCGCTTCGTCCAGCGTCGGGATCCGGACGCCCTCTCCACGGAACGGAAACGTCGCGCCATCGTCCGCCGTGAACCGAAAGCCGGCGTCCAGTTCCCGGAGCTCGGCCAGCGTGCGTTCCGCGACCGGGCCGGACCCGTCCGTGGTGCGGTCGAGGGTCGGATCGTGGATTACCACCATCTCGCCGTCACGTGACGCGTGCAGGTCGATCTCGATCGCCTGCGAGCCGACCTCGACGCCGTGCCGGATGGCCGGAACGGTGTTCTCGGGAGCCACGCCCCGGGCTCCGCGGTGGCCTATGATGCGGATCTCGCCGCCGGGTCCGAACATGCTTGAACAGTAGCTTGCCGGCTGCGCCGATGTCCACCGTCGGGTAGCTTCCTGCGCGGGATTCGGAACCAGCACGACCGGTCCGACCTCGAGCAGAGTTCTTCATCGACCTGCCAGCCTCTGGAGACGCCTTGAGAGTTCTCGTCTGTCCCACCGCCTTCAAGGAGAGCATGAGCGCGCAGCAGGTCACGGGCGCCATGGTCGAGGGCGTGCGTCTAACGCATCCCGGGGCGGAGATTCGACGGATGCCGGTGTCGGACGGAGGACCGGGTCTGATCGACGCGATCGCCGCGGTCGACGGGGGCGATCGACGTGAGCACGCCGTCACCGGCCCCCTCGGCGGCCAGATCACTGCGCGCTCGCTGTGGACGCCGACCGGCGAAGCCGTGATCGAGGCTGCGGATGCGTGTGGCCTCCACCTGATGGACCCGGCCGACCGGGATCCGCTGCGGGCGCACACTCTTGGTGTCGGAGAGCTCGTCATGCGCTGTCTGGAGCACGGGCCCTCCACGGTCGTGCTCGGGCTCGGTGGCTCAGGCACGGTCGACGGCGGCACGGGCCTCGCGTGCGCCCTCGGGTACCGGTTCCTGGACTCCGAGGGCTCGGACCTCGCTCCCGGAGGCGGAGCCCTACGCGACCTGGCCCGGATAGAGCGCCTGTCCGCAGCGCCGGACTCCGCCACTCCTGCGGCGGTTCCGGTTACCGCGATCGCGGACGTGCGCAGTCCGCTCCTCGGACCCGACGGGGCTGCCCGCCGCTTTGCCCCCCAGAAGGGCGCGAGCCAGGACGAGGTCGAGACGCTGGAGGCGGGCCTCGAGCGTCTGGCCGCGAGACTCGCGGAGGACCTCGCCCGCGATGTGGAGGACCTTCCGGGTGCGGGTGCCGCCGGCGGCCTGGGCGTGGGGTGTGCCGCGTTTCTCGACGCGGATCTCGTGGCCGGCAGCGATTGGGTGCTGGATCGGGTCGGTTTCGACGAGGCCCTGGAGAGCGTCGACCTCGTGGTGACCGGCGAAGGGGCGTGGGACGCCACGAGTGGCCTCGGCAAGATCGTGGGGGAGATTGTCCATCGGGCGACGTCCGCTTCCGTTCCGGTTGCACTTGTCTGCGGACGAATCACGGGGCAGAGCCCGGCCGGCGTGACGGCGGTCGACGGGGGCGGCGAGTGGCTGGACGCGGACGCCGCGGCGCGACTGGTCGCGGAGGTCGTCGGCTGACGCTATCGTATCGGCTCCCTGCTCAGCGCGGGCGGGGAACGCGGCGCCGGTGATGAACTGTCGAGCGGACACGGGAAATGCACCAATAGCGGAGGATGCGGTGAGCACCGAGACGGGCCACCCCGAGAATCTGATGGAAAAGCTGGTGTCCCTGGCCAAGCGGCGGGGCTTCATCTTCCAGTCGTCGGAGGTGTACGGCGGTGTCGGAGCGGTGTACGACTACGGTCCCCTCGGCGTCGAGCTCAAGCAGAACGTGCGTGCGAGCTGGTGGGCCGAGATGGTGCACCGCCGTGCCGACATCGAGGGCCTGGACGCGGGGATTCTCATGCACCCCGACGTGTGGGTCGCGAGCGGACACGTCGAGGGCTTTACGGATCCGCTGATCGAGTGCCGCAACTGCCACCGGCGGTTCCGGGCCGATCACGTAGAGGGCGACCAGTGTCCCACGTGTGGCGTGAAGGGCCAGTTCACTGAGCCCCGCAACTTCAACCTCATGTTCAAGACCTTCATGGGGCCGGTGGAGGATTCCACGGCGGTCGTGTACCTGCGGCCGGAGACGGCGCAGGGCATTTTCGTCAACTTCCGGAATGTCCTCGACAGCGCGCGTCAGAAGATCCCGTTCGGCATCGCCCAGGTCGGCAAGGCGTTCCGGAACGAGATCACGCCCGGGAACTTCACGTTCCGAACGCGCGAGTTCGAGCAGATGGAGATGCAGTTCTTCGTCGAGCCCGGCACGGACGAGGAGTGGTACCATATCTGGAAGGACCGCCGCCTCGAATGGGTGAAGTCCCTGGGTATTCGTGATGACCGCCTCCGGCTCCACCCGCACGGTCCGGACGAGCTCGCGCACTACGCCAAGGAGGCGGTGGACATCGAATACCTGTTCCCCATGGGGTGGCGCGAGTTCGAGGGGATTCACAACCGCACGGACTTCGATCTGTCGCGGCACCAGGAACACTCGGGGAAGAAGCTCGAGTACGTCGAATCGCATTCCGGCAAGCGGTTCATACCGTACGTGATCGAAACATCGGCGGGGCTGGACCGGACGATGCTCGTGGTGCTGGCCGATGCGTACCACGAGGAAGAGGTGGAGGGGGAGGTCCGCACGGTCCTGCGCCTGCACCCGAGGCTCGCACCCACGAAGGTCGCCGTGTTCCCCCTCGTGAAGAAGGAGGGAATGCCAGAGATGGCCGAGCGAATCGTTGCCGATTTACGTGGCCGCTATCCCACGTTCCACGACGTGAGCGGCTCGATCGGGCGGCGGTACCGGCGGCAGGACGAAGCGGGAACGCCGTTCTGTGTCACGGTCGACGGCCAGAGCATCGAGGACGGAACGGTAACCGTCCGCGATAGAGACACGCTCAAGCAGGTCCGAGTGGCGGCAGACGGCATTCGGGACTACCTGCGCGATCGGCTCGACGAGGAGGTTGGAACCTGAACGGCTCCGAGCGCGTCGTCACGGCACGGCCGTGGGGCTGACGACCGGAGAGATCCGGGACCGGGCTGAGCGCTTTCGGGCGGTCGTCTTCGAGGAGCTCCACGAGGTGCGTTCGGGCCGTAAGGCGTGGCCCGAGCTGGCCCCGCTGTACGAGGCCCAGACGATCCTCGAGTCCTCCCGCACGCTTCCCGTGATCGAACGGGCCATCGCTTCCGCGGACGACGAGGAGGAGAGCCGCCTGCGAAAGCTCCTTCGCTGGGCTGCGCGCCATCACCTGGAGGCGAACAACGCCCGCCTGGACGACGAGTTTTCCTATTGGCGCGCGACGGCCAAGGTGGAAACGGGAGACATCGCGGTTCCGGTGAGCCAGGCCGCCGTGCTCACCCACTCGCTGGACTCCCGCGAAGCTCGCCGCCACCTGGAGGCCGAGCGGTACCTGACGCTGGAAGAAGCTATTCCCCTGCAGCTCGATCGGCTCAGCCGGTGGCGCGAGGCCGCGTCGGAGCTGGGCTACGGCGGGTATCGCGAGGCGGTGGAGCGGCTGGCGGGTGTGAGCCTCCAGGCCGTGCTGCACGAAGCGCGGCGCCTGATCGACGAGACGGAGGACCTGTACCGGGAGCAAATGCGCGACGAGCTGCGGTCGCGGGTGGGGATCCGGCTCGAGGACGCGGAGAGTCACGACGCCGGCTGGTTGAAACGCATGCCCTGGCTCGACGGATCGTGTCAGGAGGGAAACGTCCTCCAGACACTGCGCAAGGATCTCAGGGACATCGGCCTTCCCCTCGAGATCGGCGGACACGTCACGATCGAGCACGAGCCGTTTCCCGGACCGGGGATGACTGCGTGCTGCACGCCGGTGCGGGTCCCGGACGGGGTCCAGCTGCTCGTGACGCCGACGATCACGCAGCCCGGCTGTATCGCCTTGCTGACCTCCGTGGGGAGGGCTCTGCATTACGCGTACACCGACGCCCGGCTCTCCTTCGAGGATCGGGCGCTCGGGGACCGCGCCGTGATAAAGGCGCACGGCCTTCTGCTGGCCGGCCTGAGTCAGGAGGGGTCCTGGGTACGGCGAATTCGTGGGCTCCAGGGACAGCAGCTGGAGAGCTATCTGCGCACGGTCGCCGTGACGGACCTGTTCTCGCTGCGCGAGGCAGCGGCGAGGCTCGAGTTCGAGCTCGAGCTATCCGAGAGCAAGAGCCCGGGTGACATGGGTCCGAGGTGGGCCGAGCTCCTGAGCTCGGCGACGGGCATCCGATTTCAGTCGCGGGCGTTCCTCGAGACGCTGGGGCAGAAGTTCGGTGTGGCACGTTTCCTCCGCGGACGCATGTTGGCGGCACAGCTTCGGCGTGAGCTCAGAGAGCGTTTCGACGTGGACTGGTACCGGAATCCGCGCGCCGGTCCGTTCCTCGGCGATTGGTTCGCGCACGGTCTGCGGTTCTCGGCAGCCGAGCTCGCGGCGCGGCTGGGCGAGGATCGGCTAGACGCGGACGCCCTGATCGTCTCGGTCCAGGAATCGTTCGAATGATCCGCTTCGCAGGCGCCCTCGGATTCATTCTCCTCCTGGCACCCGCTGCCATCGCTCAGGAAGATGGCAGACTTCCGCCTTCCGCCGCCGGGGCCGACGACGTCCGCGAATGGCCCACGCCTGGCGAGCAACGAGGGTGGTTCGCTCCTACGACGCCTTCGGAGCTGGGCGACTACCTGACGGCGTTGGCCGATTCCTTCGAGCAGATATCGCTCGACACGCTCGCTCTAGTCGGCGGAGGGTCCGTCGAGCCGGATTCGGTCCTGCCTGTCCTCCTAGCGAGAGTTCGCGGGCCGGTTCCGGAGCGTCGCGAGCGCGTCCGAGTGCTGGTGCTGGGGGGACAGAGAGGTAACGAGCCTTCCGGGCCGGAAGTCAGCGCCCAGATGATCCGCGGCCTGGTCGTAGGAGACGTCGGCGCGCTGCTGGCCGACCTGGACGTGGCGTTCGTTCCGGCCGTCAATCCGTGGGGCCTCCTGTGGTGGGTGCGGGACGACCCGTCGGGCGTGGATCCGGCGCACGACCACTCGCTCCTGAGATCGCCCGCGTCGAAGGCGATTCACGAGTTCGTGTCTGAGTGGCAGCCCCACCTCGTGGTCGAGCTGAGAGAGATCAGGCCGACAGTGTACCGAGTGCAGGCTGGCCTGCCGAAGCACCCGAACGTGGACCCGGAGCTATCCTCGTTCGGGCGGTTCTACCTGCTTCCCTACGTGGCCAATGAGCTGGTAAAGGTATCGGTGTCCTTCCGGGAGCATGTAGCCGCCGAGCCCGAGCTCGAAGAGCGCAGTCCGCTTGTAGGCGGCGCCGAAGGGCTTCCGGAAGAGGGATACCTCACGCCGGGACCGCTGGGAGCGGACCGGGCCCGCAACGCCTTTGCCCTCGAGGGAAGTCTATCGATCATGCTGGGAGTTGCCTCGCTCGACGGAGCCGATGGGCTGCCCAGTCGGGTCGAGATGTTGTACATGTCGCTCGGGTATCTCCTCGAAGTCGCGGCGGCTCATGGAGACGGTCTGCGCGAGCGAGCGTTGGAAGCCCGCCTGTGGTCCCACGATTCGGCGACCGGCCCTCCCGTCTTTTCCCTGCGTCACACGTACGAGCGGGACGAGGACCGCCCGAGTCTCGTCTGGCTGGTTTGGAACGACCGCGGTCAGATCGTCACCCAGACGACCGACCGCTGGCGATCCGTCGTGCGCCGGCAGCTGGTGCTTCCGGTGCCCGCCGCGTGGCTGATCGAGCCGGCTGGTCGCGAATGGGTGGACCTGATCGAGTCACATGGCTTCGCGGTCGAGCGTCTTGTTCGGGAGGTGGAGATCGAAGTGGCTTCCTATCCCGTCGGCGCCGCCAGTCAGTTGCCTCTCGGTCTCCATGATGAGCTCCCGCTGGATGCGGCGCCGGACGGATCGGGCCTTCTCGTGCGTGGCGACCGCAGGTTCCCGGAGGGCGCGTGGGTCGTGCGTTCCCGCCAGCCCAGGGCGCGCCTCCTTTTCGCCCTGATCGAGCCGTGGTCGCAGGACGCTCCACTTGGACGCGAAGCTTCTCCCGAATCGCGCGACACCGGGGAATACGTTTATCCCGTCCACCGGATCGACGCCGAGACGCTCGAGAGACTGCGGACGGAGCCGGCCACGTCGGTTGCGGTCCCTGGTCGCGGAACCGACTGACCAGGCGGTGGACCTCCCCGACGGATCGCTCTGGATCGCGTTCGGCCTGGCACTTCTCGCCGGCTTCGGGCTGATGCTCAAGCGCAACCGGAGTATCAGACGACCACCGCTTCTCGGCCTGGATGGTGTCCCGATTCCCGCGCGCACCCTCACCCTGTCGGACGGCGAGGTCGTCGATTACGTGGATGTCGGGCCCGTGGAGATGGATCGGGGTTCGCGAGAATCGGCGAGCCGTCCCGTGGTCCTGCTCGTACCCGGCGCTGACGGTATCAAGGAAACGTTCCGGTACCAGATCCCGGCTCTGTCCAGAAGCCATCGGGTGCTCTGTGCCTCTCTACGGAAGCGCTTCGCGCCACACGACACGCTCGATCGGATGGTCGATGACGTGGCCGAGCTGGTCGACGCTGCAGGTTGCACGGAAGTCATCCTGGTCGGGCAGAGCCTGGGAGGTGCGATCGCCATGCGATTCGCGGTTCGAGACCCGCGGAGAGTCGCCGGCCTCGTAGTGGCCAACAGCCTCGCTCGAATCGGCTACGAACACGTGGGTCTGAACCGGGCGATCCTGACTCCGCTCGCGATGGGGACTACCCGATACCTGCCGACGAGCCTCGCTCGCGCTTTCACTCGCCTGTGGAGTCGACTCGAAGTCTGGATCTACGACGCGTCGCCAGGAAGCGAGAGAGTCGTCGACTACGCCTTTTGGACCGGACCTCGCACCGTGCCTTCCTCCGTATCGAAGGGCCGCGTGGCGCGGCTGAAGAAGACCGATCTTCGACCCCAGCTTCCGGCAATCCGGGCGCCGACGCTGGTCTTGAAGGGTCCGCGCGACCACTATGTGCCGCCAGCCTGGTCTCACGAGATCGTGGCGCTGGTACCCGGCGCCGAGTACGAAGAGGTCGCAGGTACCGGGCATTGCTCGCACGTGTCGATGCCCGGCAGCTTCAACGGGCTCCTGATCCGCTGGCTGGATAGAGTCGCCGGAGATCTCATCGGGGGAGCCACGTCGGAGGCACCTGCAACGGAGGACGAAGAGTGACTGAAAAGCAGCGCTTCTCCTCTCGTTGGGGGACGATGCTGGTCATGCTCGGCATGGCCGTCGGCACCGGCAACATCTGGCGGTTTCCCCGCGTTGCGGCGACCAACGGTGGCGGCACCTTCCTCTTCGCCTGGGTGGTGTTTCTCCTCCTTTGGTCTGTCCCGCTGATCCTGGTCGAGTTCGCGATGGGACGGGAGACGCGACGTGGACCGGTAGGAGCCTTCGCCCGCCTGCTGGGCCGGGGCAGCGCGTGGATGGGAGCGTGGGTCGCCTTCACGGCCACCGCCATCATGTTCTACTACTCGGTCGTGATGGGGTGGACGATCCGCTATCTGTGGGGATCTCTCACACACGGAATCCCCATGACCTCGCCCGAAGCGGCCATAGCCTTCTGGCAAGGATACGCAGGCTCGGGGGCCGCGGTTCTCACGCATGCGATCGCGATGGCACTCGGCGTGGCCGTTGTGGCATTTGGGGTGCGCGGAATCGAGCGCGCGGCCCGCGTTCTGATTCCCACGCTTTTCGTGCTTGTCGTGGTGCTGGCGATCCGGGCGATCACTCTGCCTGGCGCGGAGCGTGGCCTCGCGTTCCTGTTCACGCCCGTCTGGGGCGACCTGCTCACGGCGCGCGTCTGGCTCGAGGCGCTGACCCAGAACGCGTGGGACACCGGTGCGGGCTGGGGCCTGATCACCGCGTACGCAGTCTACCTCCGGAACACTGAGGACACGACGCTTAACGCGTTCATTCTCGGCTTCGGCAACAACACGGTGTCCCTGCTCGCGGGCATCATGGTGTTGTGCACGGTGTTCGCGATCATGCCGGAGGCCGCGGACACGATCGTCGGGGCCGGTAACGAGGGGCTGACGTTCATCTGGGTGCCGCAACTGTTCGCCCGCATGCCAGCCGGGAACCTGTTCATGGTCATGTTCTTCCTGGCCCTGGTCTTCGCGGCGTGGAGCAGTCTGATCGCCATGATCGAGCTGGCGTCGCGCGTTCTGATCGACTTCGGGCTCACCCGCGGCCGGGCGATCCAGGTCGTGGGCGTGGCCGGCTTCCTGTTCGGAGTCCCGTCCGCCTTGTCCATGGACTTCTTTCGCAACCAGGACTGGGTGTGGAGCGTCGGCCTGATGCTGTCGGGGTTGTTCTTCGCCATCGGTGTTCTGCGTTACGGCGTTGACCGATTCCGCACGCGGCTCGTGAACCGCGAGGGCAGCGACATCGAGATCGGCCGCTGGTGGAACCTGGTGATGCTGTTCGTGGTGCTCGAGGCCCTCGTGCTGCTGTTCTGGTGGTTGAGCCAGGCGCTCGATCCGGCGGACCTTCGCGCGAGTCTGACTCCCTTCTCGAGTTTCAATGTGGGAACAGTACTGGTGCAGGGCGGGGTAGTCCTCGCGATCCTGCTCGTGTTCAATCGAAGACTCGGCCGTCCGTTCAAGAGCGCGGACGACGCATGATCGGGCGGAATCATGATCGAATTCGGGGAGGTCGGATGAGGGAAGCGACGTTGCTGCTGGTCGTGGCGGTATTGGCGGGGTGCGCGGGGAAGAAGGCGCCGGATGGGCCGGCCCCGACTCCCCGGCCGGAATCGGTGGCCGAGGCCACAGGCGCCGACAATCTACCCGAGGTAACGCTCTCCGAGTTCGAGTTCACGGAAGAGGAGCAAGCCGCCCTTCGGGTCGAGCGCCTGGAGATCAGCCTCGAGCCTACGATGTTCCGCGAAGGCGAGACCGCAGCCCTGAGTCTCGGCGCGTATGATGCCGCGGGCGAGCGGGTCCAGGGCGCGTCCGGGCAGCTGTTCGTGATCGGCGAAGCCGCCGAGATCGCGGAGGACGGAACCACGGTCATCGGGCGCCATCCCGGCGAGGCTCGCGTGGTCGTGCAGGTCGAGGTGCCCGCGTCCGCCATGGGTCCCGCCCGGACGCTGCGGGAGGAAGTTGCCGTGGTGGTGCTTCCGGCCAGGATCACGCGTCTCGAGCTGGAGGTGCCGACGACCGACATGTACGCCGGAGCGCGCTACCTCGCAGTAGCCGAGGCCTGGTCCGACATCGGGCCCCGTGCCGCATCCGATCTTCGCTGGAGCTCTTCCGACGAATCCGTCGTGCGCGTCAGCGAGCGGGGCACCCTGCTGGCCGTGTTGCCGGGAACTGCCCGGCTGGAGGCGACCGCGGAGGGCGTGACGGCCTCCGCCGAGCTGCGTGTGGTCGAGAACCCGATCCGTCGCATCCACCTGGAACCGATGGAGCTTGGCCTCCGCGCCGGGGACGTCGTGCATTTCTCTGCCGAGGCGCTCGACGCGAACGGGCTCGACGTACCGGACGCCCCGATCGACTGGTCAGTCTCGTCGGTCGGTGGAACGGGCTCAGTGGCCGCCACCGCCGATGATGACGGGACGTTCGTGGCGGATGCCCCGGGCCTGTATCGCGTCATGGCGACGGTGGGCGCCATCTCGGGAGTAGCCGAAGTGTCGGCCGAGCCCCGGCCGCCGCGTCGCAACGTGAAGCTGAAGGCACACGGGGTGGTTCCGCCCGAGTCGGGCGCGACCACCGACCTGTGGGTGTTCGAGGGGACGGACGGTCGTGACTACGCGTACACCGGCACGATGGCGGCCGCCACCATGTACGCCTGGGACGTCACCGAACCCACGAACCCGGTGATCACGGATTCCGTGAAGGTGGACGGGCGGCGGCAGAACGACGTGAAGATCAACGCCGACGCGACGCTGGCCGTCATCACCAGCGAGGGCGCTTCCAACCGCCGTAACGGATTCACGATCCTCGACATCTCGGATGCGGCCCACCCGACGATCATCACTCACTTTACTGATGGTCTGACCGGCGGTGTGCACAACGTATGGATCGAAGGTGACATCGTCTACGCAGTGCACAACGGCACGAACGCCGTACACATCGTCGATATCTCGGACCCTGCGAATCCCGTGAATGTGGGCCGTTGGCAGGTGGACAACCCGGCCCGCTCACTGCACGACATCATGGTGCTCGACGGGCTGGCGTACCTCAGCTATTGGGACGACGGCCTGGTCGTCCTCGACGTGGGCGCCGGCATCAAGGGTGGCACGCCGACCGAGCCGCAGTTCGTGTCGCAGTACGAGTACCGGACGCAGCACGGCGCCGAGTCATACGGTAACACGCACCATGCGATCCGCTACAAGAACTACGTTTTCCTCGGCGACGAGATCTTCGGGTGTTCGGAGTGCGTGAACGGGCCGCGCGGTCACGTGCACGTGGTGGACGTCACGGACATCGAGAACCCGGTCGAGGTGGCGACCTACCTGGTGCCCGAGGCCGGCACTCACAACCTGTGGGCCGAGGACGACAGGCTGTACGTGGCATATTACCAGGGCGGTCTGCGGGTCGTTGACATTTCGGGTGAGCTCCGGGGCGATCTTTACCGCCAGGGACGAGAGATCGGCTGGTACATGACGGAGGATACCGAAGGCCATAACCCCAACAAGACGGACACCTGGGGACCACAGCCGCACAAGGGCAGCATCTTCGTCTCGGACTTCAGCTCGGGCCTGTGGGTCGTCGAGCTAGAGGAGCCGCAGCCGGAGCTCGTCCCCTGAGGAAGGCGGGGCAGCGATGCAAGTGACACCACCTGTGTTCAAAGAGGTGATGGGCCGCCTGGCCGGCGGTGTCACGGTCGTGACGGCGCTCGGTGTGGGTCACGAGCCGCACGGATTCACGGCCACCGCGGTCTGCTCGGTGTCTCTCGACCCGCCGCTCGTTCTGGTCTGTATCGAAGGAAAAGCGCATACGCCCGGTGCGATTCGCGCTTCCGGCCGCTACGCCCTCAATTTCCTGCACTCGGGCGACGCATCCGCATCCGACCGGTTCGCCGGATCCGGTGAACACAAATTCGTTGGGGTCGAGTGGAGGGCGGCGCCGGATGGGTCCCCGCTCCTGCCCGATGTGCTGGCGTGGCTCGAGTGCGATGTCGAGCGGTACGTTGACGCGGGGGACCACACCATCTTCATCGGTCGGGTCTCGGCGGCCAGTGTGGAGCGTCCCGATGCCACCCCGCTGATCCACTTTGGCGGTCGTTACCACACCGTTGCCGGGGTGGATGAGTGAACTGCGAAACATTCCGCGAGCTGTCCGGGCGCATGTATGACGAGATCCCCGCAGTGTTTCGTAAAGGTATCTCGGGCGTCACCGTGGAGCGTGAAGCGAAGGGTCACCCGCACCTTCCCGGCAGCTGGACCCTGGGCGAGTGCGTCACCGATCAGTGGTCCGACGCGACAGGAGGCC